>NZ_LNDC01000149.1 GCF_001870905.1 Geitlerinema sp. PCC 9228 | reverse complement strand
TACGCCGATTGAGAAACAATTGGGCGATATTTTAGACAACATGCTGGTGGTTGCTGTCAAAAAACGCTATCAGTCGGCTGGTGAGGTGTTACGGGATTTGCAACCGGCAGTGGAACTTCGTTCTGCGGTGGGATACGATTATACGAAATTGCGGGATTTGCTGGCGAATCAAAAGTGGAAGGCAGCTGATGAAGAAACGGCAAAGGCGATGTTCACTGTTGCTGGTAGGGATGATTTTTTGCGTGTAGAGGATATAGATCATTTTCCCGAAGATTTGCGAACCATCGACCGTTTGTGGCTGAAATTTAGTAACGGTAAATTTGGCTTTAGCGTTCAAAAGGAAATTTATCAAAAGTTGGGTGGTACGATGACATTTGACCCCGAAAAAATCTGGAGAAAATTTGGTGATACTGTAGGCTGGAGAGATAACAGACGATGGTTAAATAAATGGAAAGATTATGATGAATTGAACTGGCGTCGTCCCCTGAGGGATAATACCCCGGGGGGGCACCTCCCCGGCCTTGTGAGAGATTTAAGGAATTGGATGGAATTGAAGAGGTATATGGCTCTTCTCTCGCGCAGAGACTTGTAAACTGTAACATATAAGGGATACAGCTTCATGTAAAGAATTGTTTTACAAGGATTTTTTTACGTATTCATGGGCATTTCCTCAATTCGATACCTGACACCCCACGATTCGTGGAAGTCGTGGGGTGGCTACGCTACCCCCTCATCAAACTGTAAAACCGCTATTTCCGGGTTGTAACGATTCGCCACCACAAACTGTTTCGCTTTTGGGATGGTTGGTTTCGGTAACTCTCCCAAGATTCCATTTGACCGCGAGACAATTTCTTTATGCTGGCTCCAAGTTATGTTATTTTAGAGTTATTCTAGCGAACTAGCGGTTGCTCTCATGGAAACCTGTCGAATCTGCCAGCAAGAATGCTCCCAAGACCAGCAAGTCTGTAGTAACTGTGGCTATCCGTTTCCAGTTACGCCTACGTTGGACGAAAGTTCCCCATGGTCTCTAGAAGTTCTATCTCAAAGAGAGGCTTGGGAAAAGGAAATTTGGCAGCAGTACGAACAACTGCAACAACAACAACAGGAACTTTCCCAAAACTTTCAGCAGTTGCAGCAAAAATACGAGAAACAGCAGCAAGAAGCAAAAAACAACGAACGGATACAGCAGCAAATTAAGAACTTACAGCAAGAGCTTTCCGAACTAGCGGGTAAGGTAGAATCACAAAATCAATCTCAAAAAGTACAGCAGCAAGATATTGACCAGTTGCGAGAGTCTTGGCAAGAAAGTCAGCGCAAGCAACAAGAAGAAACGAGCGAACAATACCAAGAAGTCAAACAAGCAATTGCTGAATTGCAGCAGGAAGACGCTCAGCTTGCTAAAAAGTTTGAATCTCAAGACCAATCGCAACAACAAATCCAACAGCAGGTCACAGCATTACAGCAAGAGAATGTGGAATTAACAGGTCAATTCAAAGCCCAAGAGCAATCTCAGAAAACGCAGCAACAAGATATTGACCAATTGCGGGAGTTTTTGCAAGAAAATCAACGTAGCCAACAAGAAACGACCGAACAATACCAGCAGCTACAGCAAGAAATAGCTAAGTTAAAGCAAGAAAATGCTGGGGTCAGTAAAAAACTGGAATCTCAAAATCAAAAGCCGCAAAATCCGCAAAATCCAGTTTATGAAGTTTCCCTAGAAAGTGCGGTGGGATACGATTATACGCGATTGCGGGATTTGCTGGCGAATCAAAAGTGGCGGGAAGCCGATATAGAAACGGAAAAGGCGATGAAGAAGGTTGCTCATATCGAGGATGATTTTTTGCGTGAAGAGGATATAGATAATTTTCCCTGTGAAGATTTGCGAACCATCGACCGTTTGTGGGTGAAATCAAGTAACGGTAAATTTGGCTTTAGCGTTCAAAAGGAAATTTATCAAAAGTTGGGTGGTACGAGGGAATTTGACGTCGATATAGTGATAAAATTTGGTGATACTGTAGGCTGGAGAGACGATGGAGAGTGGTTGGCTTATGCTGGTATGTACGTGAATACTGAGCGTCCCCGGGATTGTAGAATACCCCCGAGGGATGTAGAGAATTTGGGGGAGTGGGGGGAAGGTGAGTGGCTTGAGAATACCCCCGAGGGGCACCTCCCGGTAAGAATTTCTTTGTTGTTTCGGAGTTTTTCGGTTTATTGGTGTGTGGGCACCTGGCTGCTCTTCTCTCGCGCAGAGACTTGTAAACTGTAACATATAAGGGATACAGCTTCATGTAAAGAATTGTTTTAAAGGGATTTTTTACGTATTCATGGGCATTTCCTCAATTCGATACCTGACACCCCACGATTCGTGGAAGTCAGGTGGGGGAGCTACACTACCAGTCATCAAACTGTAAAACCGCTATTTCCGGGTTGTAACTATTCGCCACCACAAACTGTTTCGCCACCGCTTGAATTTCAGGATGGTTGGCTTCCCACTTTTCCCATAAAGCCATTTGACCGCGAGGTGGTTTCTTGCCTTTTTTCTTAATAATCTTGGGTAGCAACTTGCTTCCCCAGTGGTTTTTCCTCTCTGGCTTGGGTTTGGGCTGGTACTTTTGACAAAAACCGCGATATTTCCTGGCACACTCATCCAAACTGTTTCCCAAACTCAAAAACGCCGGATGCCATTGAGTTAAACCGTCGTCGCTGAGTCGGTCGTAGCTGCCATAATTGCTAAAATCGTAGAAAAATCCCCATTGCATTGCTCCGGCAGCTTTGGGATTGGCATGGATGTAGCGTAGCGTATTTAATGCCCGTCGTCTATCGCTTTTGGCAAAACCTACACTATGGTATCGTTTTTCCCACCAAATGTCCGCAGCGATTGAGCATACGATTGAAACACATGGCGGTGTACCAGTTCAACCAGTGCATGATTTTGGGTAAGTCTTCTGGCTGTTGCGGTTCTAGCAGATAGTGGATATGGTTGGACATGATGCAAAGGGCGTACAACCGAAACCCAAATTTGCTCAAGGCTTTTTTAATAGCGTAAAGCAACACTTGACGGCATTCGTGGTGGGTGAGGCGAAATTCGCGATTGTTGCAGCGAATTGTGATATGGTAGCAGTAGCCTGCGGGATATAGTTGGCGTGGCATGGGTACCGAAGAGCAAACATCATTTACCTATAAATTTCCCATCCCAACCAATACCATTGCCAAACATTATCGATGGTTTTTAAAAACGATCGCGATATTTTAAACACGAAACCCCCCACACTACCAACCATCCTACCATACTTATCGCCAATAAAATTTGGTTCTCCCCAAAAATCCCTGTACAATATTTAGATGAGATTCTGGGAGAAGCGCATTGCCAGCCACCGGATACGCCCTGGAAAAAGCCCTCAAACGGTACTTTGGGTACGATCGCTTTCGACCCCTGCAACAGGAAATCGTCGAAAACGCCCTCGCCAACCAAGATGTGGTGGTTATCATGCCCACCGGCGGGGGAAAATCCTTGTGCTTCCAGCTACCAGCCCTACTCAAATCCGGATTGACCGTGGTCGTCTCCCCCCTCATCGCCTTAATGCAAGACCAAGTGGAATCCTTGCGCAACAACGGCATTCCCGCCACCTTCCTCAATAGTACCCTCAGCCGAACCGCCCAGCGATCGCGAGAGCAAGCCATCCTAGAAAAAAAAGTCAAACTCCTCTACATGGCCCCAGAACGACTCGTTGGCGAACCCTTCCTGCAATTCCTCGACCTCATCCAACACGAAATCGGTATCGCCGGCTTTGTCATCGACGAAGCTCACTGCATCTCCGCCTGGGGTCACGACTTTCGACCCGAATACCGCCAACTGCAAATTTTGCGCCAGCGGTATCCCCAAGTACCCATTATGGCACTCACCGCTACCGCCACGCCACGGGTACGCCAAGACATTAGCCAACAGCTCACCTTACAAAACCCGCAAGTCCACGTTGCCAGCTTCAACCGTCCCAATCTATACTACGAAGTTCGCCACCAAAACCGCAACTCCTACAACGAACTCCTGCAAATTATTCGCCAAGAAGGGGGTTCCGGTATTGTCTACTGCCTCAGCCGCCGCCAAGTAGACGAACTGGCGGAACAATTGCGTAACGATGGCATTTCTGCTTTACCTTACCACGCCGGCATGACCGACGAAGACCGCCGCCAAAACCAAACCCGCTTCATCCGCGACGAAATTAGCGTTATTGTCGCCACTGTTGCCTTTGGCATGGGTATCGACAAACCCGATGTGCGGTTCGTGATTCACTACAACCTTCCCAGAAATCTGGAAAGCTACTACCAGGAATCCGGCAGAGCTGGCAGAGACGGCGAACCTGCCCGCTGTACGTTATTTTATAGCTATCGCGACATCAAAACCATTGAATATTTTATCGACCAAAAACCCGACCCCGACGACCAACGCATCGCCAGACAGCAGTTGCGGCGGGTGGTGGATTATGCGGAAGGAACTGACTGCCGCCGCAGCATCCAACTGAGTTATTTTGGCGAATCTTTCCCCGGCAACTGCAACGGCTGCGATAACTGCTGCTATCCCAAACCTGTAGAAGATTGGACCATCGAAGCCCAAAAATTTCTCTCTTGTGTGGCTCGCTGCAAGCAACGGTTTGGCAGCAACCATATTATCGATGTTTTGCGTGGTTCCAAAAAAGAAAAAGTTCGCCGCAACGGTCACGATCGCTTGTCTACGCACGGTATTGGTAAGGATAAAAGCAAGGAAGAATGGCGGTTGTTGGCGCGATCGCTTATCCATCAGGGTTTGCTAGAAGAAACTACCGACGGCTATTCGGTTTTAAAGCTCAATCAAGCCAGTTGGGAGGTTATGCGCAAGCAACGGTCGGTGTTTGTTGTGGTTCCCAAAGAAGAAAAAGTCGCTGCCAGCGTGCAATCCAGTGAGGCAAGGGAAGCGGGAGAACGGCTGCTGCAAGAATTGCGATCGCTACGCAAAACCATCGCCTCGGAAGAATCCATTCCCCCCTACATGGTCTTTCCCGACTCTACCCTGCGACTCATGGCTCAGAAACAACCCCAAACCACCGAAGAATTTGGGGAACTTTCCGGCGTCGGCGAATACAAACGCCAAAAATACGGCGATCGCTTTTTAGCTGTTTTGCGCGCCCATAAACAAAGTCAAGCCAGCCAAAAGCCCAAAAATCGCACGCCCAATACTTCTTCAACCCATGAAATCACTTTAGAATTGCACCGCCAAGGCTTATCCGTCGCAGATATTGCCCGAGAACGCAATTTCAAAGAAAGCACCATCGCCGACCATTTAGCCAAACTGCTAGCTGCTGGCTACGATGTGGATTTGAATCGCTTGATTTCCCCGGAACGTCAAAAAGCCATTCTCCACGCTGTTGATGTATTGGGCGTTAGTTTCATGAAACCGATTTACGAATACCTGCAACATCAATATACGTATAACGAAATTCGCTGGGTGATGTCTTGGTATAGCAGCCAGCGATCGCCAAAACAAAGCAGTTAATCCCCATCTTTATTGAGAATTTTTCCCAATACATTCCGCCGCCCGGTCAAAACTTGCCCTCGCTTCTTCGTAACGCCCCAAACTCTGCAAAACCACCGCCCGATTGTACCATGCCGGCTGCAAATTGGGGTCGATTTGCAACGCCCGGTCAAAATCCAACAATCCCTCCTCGTAGCGACCCAAGCAATTGCATAAAGTACCACCGCGATTGAGCCAGGCAGGAATGAGTTCTGGGTTCAACTCCAAAGCACGATTGAAACTCGCGATCGCTTCTTGGTGTCGTTTCAACTGATTCAGAGCATTGCCGCGATCGTTCCAAGCCCGGTCGAAATCCGGTCGCAGTTGCAAAGCTCTGTCAAAACTCGCCAACGCTGCCTTGTATTTCCCCAAATTATAAACTGCATTGCCGCGATAGTACCAAGCCTCTGCATTTTGGGGATTGAGCTTCAAACAACGGTCCAACGCCCTAGCCCCTTCTTGGTGCTGTTGTAGATAATTGGACAGGAGAAGCCCCTTACTATACCAAATATAACTCTGTTTTTTGTAAATTGTCAAAGAACGGTCGAAACTCGCGATCGCTTCCTCGTAGCGTTTGAGAGCTTTCAACGCCAGACCGCGATTTTTCCAGGCTTCGCTGTTGTCGGATTGCAAAGTCACCGCTCGGTCGTAACTCGCGATCGCATCTTCGTAGCGTTGCATCGCCTTAAGCGCATCCCCCCGATTGGACCAACTTTGGGCGTAGTTGGGTTGAATAGCAATGGAACGGTCGAAACTCGCGATCGCTTCTTGGTAGCGTTTTGTCTGCAACAAAGCCATTCCCCGCAAATTCCAAACTTCATAATCAGTTGCCTGTAAGGAAAGTGCCCGGTCGTATCCCGCAATCGCTTCCTCGTATCTGCCCAACTCCTCCAACGCCATACTGCGCAAATTCCAAATTTCGCTGTCTCCCGGTTTTAAATCCAAAGCCCGGTCGTAACTCGCGATCGCTTCTTCATGCCTGCCCAACTCATCCAAAAAAATACCCCGCTGGCACCAAGCCTCGCTATCATCGGGATGTTTCTTCAACTGGCGATCGTATCCCAAAATCTTCTGTTCGTATTCCTTATATTTATCTTGAATTTTAGAACCAGCCTTCGCCAGCGACGAAGATGCCCAACTGCCTTTCGATACAATGGGAAACTGACCGTCAGCTTTTCTCTTTTGAATGCCAATAGTTTCCACAAAAAACATCACTGGCGGCAGCACCAACCAATACCAACTAGAGCGATCGCGGGGTTGGTAAGAAATCTGCAAAGAGGTACGTTCTGCATCCTGTAAAAACGCATTGGTGCGGGATACAAACTCTTTCTTCTTCTCCGGCGTAGCGCGATCGGCCACCAACAGCATCCTGCTATCTTTGGTTTCGAGAAAGATTTTATATAAATTCCACTTCCACTGCCAAACCAACGGCTTGCGCTCCACCTCAAAAACCGCCTTCTCCAACTCGCTCAAAGGAATTTCTTGCGTAGTTTTTCGCCAAAATAGCTGACGCACCTCAACCTGACACTGACCGCCACCGCTATCGTTTCTAGAACAATCCAAACCATGAGCGTATCCCAACCCCCGCACCAACACAAACAGCACAATCCCCAGAGACAAGAAAAATCCCCACCCCACCTGGGTCGGCACAAACGTGACGCGAAACTTTCCTATTGTTGCCAGAACGTAGCTGGTGGGCATTTTCACCATAAATTCAGGTCAAGCGTTAAGTCTAATCAATTTTAGCGAAAAATGGCAGACATCTTGTAGGGGCAACCCCCCGTGGTTGCCCCAATTCCGGTGATTCCCCCAAATCCGGTGTGATACCAAATCCATACTGCGAAGACCCAAAAAATCCCCCAGGCAAAGCCGAAAACTCCTCCCCCTCTCCCACTCCTCCCCCTCCTCCCACTCAAATGTTACACATCGCGATCGCGTTATGAAATAAAACCATTTTGGTGTATTCTAGGGGAAGTTCCTGTCCAAAGCGATGGTTTATGCCCCAATCCCATATTGTAGACCCATCCAAACTTGCTAGCGCGATCGCAGCGAGTCAAAATTATATGTTGGGCTTGCAATACCCCCAAGGCTACTGGTGGGCAGAATTGGAAGCCAACACCACCATGACCGCCGAAATCGTCTTGCTGCACAAAATTTGGGGAACCGAAGACCGTTTCCCTGCACGCAAAGCCGAAAATTACCTGCGTTCGATGCAAGCAGACAGCGGCGGTTGGGAACTGTATTACGGCGATGGCGGCGAACTCAGCACCTCTGTAGAAACCTACATGGCACTGAAGCTGCTGGGGGTTTCGGCAGATGACCCCGCCATGCAAAAAGCACGTCGCTTCATTCTGGAAAAAGGCGGCATCAGCAAAACCCGCATTTTCACCAAAATGCACTTGGCACTCATTGGCTGTTACGACTGGCGTGGCATTCCTTCCATTCCGCCGTGGGTAATGTTGCTGCCGGCAGAAGCACCTTTTTCCATTTACGAGATGTCAAGTTGGGCAAGGGGAAGCACAGTGCCGCTGTTGGTGGTGTTCGACCAAAAGCCGGTGTTTCCGGTTTCTCCCGCGATTTCTTTAGACGAGTTGTATGCAGAAGGCAAGGAAAATGTTCGCTTCCAACTGCCTACCAAGTCTGATTGGAGCGATGTTTTTGTTTGGTTGGATGCGGCGTTTAAATTTGCCGAAGATTGGGATTTGGTGCCTTTTCGCGACGAAGGCATTCGGGAAGCAGAAAAATGGATTTTAGAACGCCAGGAAGCCACGGGAGACTGGGGTGGCATTATTCCGGCGATGCTCAACTCGCTGCTGGCACTGCGCTGTTTGCAGTACGATAGAAACGACCCTGTGGTGGTTCGCGGTATGGATGCCCTGGAACGCTTTGCCATCGAAACAGAAGAGACCTACCGCATGCAACCCTGTATATCTCCAGTTTGGGATACAGCTTGGGCATTGCGATCGCTCATTAGTTCTGGATTGAACCCCGACCATCCGGCATTGGTTCGCGGTGGCGAGTGGCTGCTGGGCAAGCAAATTTTGGATTACGGAGATTGGTCGTATAAGAATCCTTTGGCAACCCCCGGCGGTTGGGCGTTTGAATTTGACAATCGCTTCTATCCCGATTTAGACGATACTGCCACGGTGGTGATGGCACTGCATCCGGTGAAATTACCCAACGAAACCCACAAGCAAGTAGCAATGCAAAGAGCGGTTCGCTGGCTTGCTTCCATGCAGTGTCGCGAAGGGGGTTGGGCAGCGTTTGATATCGACAACGACCAGGAATGGTTGAACGAACTGCCCTACAGCGATTTGAAAGCCACCATCGACCCCAATACCGCCGATGTGACGGCACGGGTGTTGGAAATGCTGGGGATTTGCCAAATGACCATGCCCCAGCAACAAATCGATAAAGCGATCGCGTATTTATGCCGCGAACAAGAATCCGACGGCTCTTGGTTTGGTCGTTGGGGGGTTAACTATATTTATGGTACCAGTGGTGCCTTAGCCGCTTTAGCTGCGATCGCGCCAAAAGCTTGTTCTTCCCAGATAAACCGTGGCGTTTCCTGGTTGTTAAGCTGTCAAAACCCAGACGGCGGTTGGGGAGAAACTTGCCGCAGTTACGAAGACCCCAGCCTCAAAGGGCAGGGCAACAGCACCCCTTCGCAAACTGCCTGGGCACTTATCGGTCTTCTGGAAGCCGGCAAAGCGACCAATCAGTGGCAACAAGAAGCCATTGACCGAGGCATCGACTATCTCATTTCTACCCAAGAAGCCGACGGCAGCTGGCAGGAAGCAGAGTTCACCGGCACGGGTTTCCCTTGTCACTTTTATTTAAAATATCACATGTATGCCCAATATTTTCCGTTGAAGGTATTGGGAGATTATCAGGCTCTCTTGGATCGTGGAACTGGGTAGTTGGCATAAGTGCATAGGAGTATAGAGGTAGGGAATCGTAGGTAGTATGTTCGTATAGATAGCTAGTTTGGGAGGGCATAAAAAAAGATTGGGTTCAAAACCATCGCACTTTCGTGGAAGAGGAGGTCTAGAAAATCCATTATATATATTACACGAAAAATTTATTGCGACAAATTATCTTCCCTTGACCATATACGCTCGGTGTGTTGTAATAGAAGTATCGTGGAAATTTTATTTTTTAAAAACGTTAAAACAAATTATTCTAAGGGAAGGGATGCAATGACAAGTCAATCGAATCCTTTACATAAATGGCTTAATCTAAGTTGGGATCGTCCAGAACGATCTTATAATCCAGATGTTAGAGACTTTTTAGCCAAATTATTAGACTATCCCAAAGATAAAGTTGTTACTGAAGATAAAGCAGGTGGTGGTTATCCCGATATCAAACTTTTAACACCTGAGAAAATCCCTTGGATTGTTGGGGATCTAAAAAAAGATGATGCTGAATTAACCACAGAAAGGGGACGCATAAATTTATGGAGTCAGAAGCGTAAATATATTGATGGTTTAACTCGTTATGTTTTGTTTTTAACAGCGAATTATATTTGGGTGGTTTCGCCAACAGGGGAAGCCATACAAGGTTTAGAATCTCCTTTACAGTTATCAGAGTTTCGTCTAGAGGATATAAAAAATACGCTGCAGTTCTTGTCCTATGAAAAAGCAGAACACTCGCAACAATGGGAAACCTTTATTGCTGGTCAACTTCCTTATACCTACTTAAAGCTAGATGATGCTAACACTCGCTCTCAATTACAGAAAGACCTACAAACTAGCTTTTCTGAATTAAATGAAGTGGGGAATAATGCGATCGCAACTTTGCTTCAACAACATGAAGAATATCAAACCAAAGAACAGGAAATCAATCGTAATTTAGTCGATACAGGAGATGCGCAGCGTCGAGCTTTCAACCGTCTTAAAAATCAATTTAACTTTGAACGCTATCTGTTTAACGAAATTATTCCTCAATTTGAAGATCGCTATGGACGTGAAGTCAGTGCAAAAAATAATCAAGAAGCCCAACAAAGAATTCGCGAAGCCTTTGTTGCTGACTCAGTTGCTGTGTTACTCGCTCGTGTTTTATTTCTACGACTGATTGAAGACTTAGGATTGACCAAAAAACGACGTTTGTCTAACGGTGGACCGCAAGATTGGGCAGCATTTGTTGATTATTTAACAGGAGATGCTCGTGCATTAGTGCGTCTCGTTGCAGAAGATGTGGGACAAGTTTATCAAGATCCCCTAGAAAATAACCTATTTGACTGGTTATATCATACGAATGGAATGCTTGATGAAGCCTTGCAACGCTTAATTTTACGCTTGAATGCTTATGACTTCTCAGGTTTATCAGAAGAAATTTTAGGCGATATATATCAATCCTTTTTACCCCCTGCAAAACGGAAACGGTTAGGAGAATTTTATACCCCTCCTGCCATCGTTGACTGGCTTTTAGACCAAACGGTATTCAGCCATGAACCGGGTAGATTGCTCGATCCTGCTTGCGGAAGCGGATCATTTTTAGTGCGTTATGTCCATCGTTGCTTAGAAGATGCGAAAAGCAGAGGCTTAGATCAAGACGCTGTTTTGCAAGAGTTACAAGAAACGGTTTGGGGCTTTGATCTCAATCCATTTGCGGCTTTTATTAGCCACTTTCAACTTATTTGGGCATTTCTTCGTTTCCAGCCCACTAGAGAACCCCCTGCCATTCAAGTGTATAACTTAAATAGCCTCCTTCGGGATGCCGATTTAGTCCCTTTGCTGGGTGAAGAATACTTATCCCCCGGTTCTATTGAACGAGATACCAAACAATGGAAATATATTGTTGGCAATCCGCCCTATATTCGCGCTGAGCGAGTAAAATACAACGAGGAGATGAAGGGGCTATGGCATCAAATTTGGGGACAAAATGCTGATACCGGGTTAGTCTTTCTCTATCGCGCTTTAACTGAGTCTTTAGAAGCGGGGGGCTATTTAGGAATGGTAGTTAGTGGCGGATATGCCAACTCCGAAGCAGCCGCTAAAGTTTGGAAATTGCTCTATCCAAAGGGAACAGCCGCTCTCAGAAAAGTAGTTTGGTTGGAATTTACAGACGAACCAGTGTGGGATGTGGCTCGTGTTCCGTTAATGATTGTAATTGAAAAAACGCCTCCTAAAGAAAATGATGAAATTGAGTTATATGTTCCCTCGACTGGGGTAAGTCACGAATCACCCGTTACAGTAAAGTACAGAGATTTTTTTGATACCAAAGTTAATCCAAGGGTAACTAACATCGATTCCAGTAATACCAGAGAAGGTCAATGGGGAGATTATTTATTACCCTTACTTCACCCAAGAGATGTTCCCATTTTGAAAAAATTGTATCCCAATGGAAATAATGGACAAGATAGCAGTATTGTCGAACTAAAAGAAGCCGTATCTCAGCAACTTAGCCGTAATAACCGCCCTTTTTGGTTTACCTATGGCATTCAGCGAGGAGGTGCAGAAGTAACTTCTGAAGCTACTAGTGAAAATTGTGTTCAAGTTATCGCAGGACGTAGTATAGCTGTAGGTTGGTCAGGAGAAGCAGAGGGATGGGTGAATCTTGATACAGTCAGAGAAAGACCTTATGGGAAACTCAGTTTATGGGGCGATCGCGCTCATGAAAAATTTATAGCCGTAACTAATATCGGATGTGCTCCCACAGCAACATTAGTTAGAAGTTCGATTACTGCTGCTGTTGATACTCTCATCATTACTTTACCTAAAAAAGATTCTCCATCTGCTGAAGCTGTTACAGCTTATCTCAACAGTAAATTAGCTCGTTTTTACTGGGCAATTCGTTTGAGAAGCGGGGTCATTCAAGGATATTATGCCCATATTTATCCCCGAACCCTGGAAGCCCTTCCTTGGGTCAAAACTCTTGATCCAGAAATTGAACAGCAACTGACTGATAACTACAATGAGTTAGCCCGATTAGCGACTGTCGCCAAAAATAATCCTGATGAATGGCTACTGTCAGAAGTTGAAGCCAGAATCGAACAACAACAGCCCTATAAACTTTCCGATCGCGCTTTAGGCTTAAATTTCTCTAACTGGACTCCCAATGAAGTCACTGTTCACGAACTAACGCTTAACGGCAATTTTATTCAAGCTGATTTATTTTCTTTTGAATTAATAGATTCTGATCTCGCAGAACTCGTTTATAAGTTACTCACTTTAATCGGTGATGAGAACACCACGATATCCAAGCGAACCATCCAAAAACTGGTTATCCCTCGTGACTACGCTACATTGATGCAAGAATACCGACAGCGCATCGCTAACTTTCAGCAAGTGGAATCTGATTTTTTAGCGGTATTGGATAAAATCGACAACGCCGTTTATGAAATGTTTGGCTTACGTGATGAGGAAAAAGCCCATATCGAACAGCGACTCTCCAATTTTCCACTTAATCAACTACAACCTCGCTATCCTTGGGACAATGTAAGATCGAGACCTATCAAAGCCTATACTGAAGATCGTTTTAAATAATGATTCTTCGGAAAACCTAATTTCTCTAGAGTCATGGCATCCTGTATCTACAACCAAGCTTAGGACATTAAATTGGGAATAAAGCCGACAAACCTGGATTGCCCTTCACCTATTGTTCTAAAATTGTTATGTAGTGCTATATATTTCCTTATAAACTTATAACACCATCGGTATGTCTCTCCATCCTCTCAGTGGTAGCAATTTATCGACACTCATCCACGTAGTTTCCCGTTACAGTAGAAGCCAAGATACGCAATTTGCCCGCATTTTTGCTATTGCTGGTGTGGTTTTGCTGCGATCGCCCTTTTCTCTCATCGAACGACTGACAACTGCCTATCGCTTCCAACAACAACCCACCATGCCAGCACCGATTTTTATTATCGGGCATTGGCGCAGCGGTACGACGCATTTATACAACATTCTTAGCAAATCGCCACAATTCGGTTACGTATCTCCCCTTGCCGTGGGATTGCCGTGGGATATTTTGGGATTGGGAAATATTTTACAACCTCTGCTGGAAAAAACGCTGCCCGAACAACGGTTTATCGATCGCATTCCCGTTACCCCCGTTTCTCCCCAAGAAGACGAAATCGCGATCGCTAATATGTCGCCCCTATCATACTACCACGGCATCTATTTTCCCCAACATTTCTACGATATTTTCCGCCGCAGCATCTTTTTCGACGGCTGCCAACCCCAAGAAATCGAAAACTGGCAGCGAACTTTGGTCTACTTTCTTCAAAAAATCTGGCTGCAACAAAACCGCAAACCCCTCCTCATTAAAAATCCCGTTTATACCGCCAGAGTTTCCATGTTGCGGGAACTGTTTCCCGGTGCCAAATTTATCCATATTTACCGCAATCCCTATCGCGTATTTCACTCCATGCAAAACTTTTACCGCAAACTCTTTCCAGAACTAGCTTTGCAAAATTTTCACCATCTAGAAATCGACAACTGGATTTTAGAAACCTACTCCCGTATGATGAACCAATGTCTGGAACAAACTGCCAAACTACCCAATGAAGATTTGGTAGAAATTCGGTTTGAAGATTTGGAAGCCAATCCCATATCGGAATTGGAAAGAATCTATCAAACGCTGCAACTGGATGGATTCGCAGAAGATAAAATCTACTTCCAAAACTATCTCGATTCGGTTAGCAACTATCAGAAAAATGCCTATGAAATGACCCCAGCAGCCATGGAAATGGTGGAAAGCTATTGGCAGCCATTTTTAGAACGTTGGCAATATCGACCACCAGTGCCTAGATAAAAACCAATCTATCTCTGGGAGATACGAAGATGCGCAAAATAAGAATAGCAACGACAGAATTTCTATTTTTGCTCTATCGGGTTGTCGTGGTGTGCTTTTGAAAATACGCAACGTCGAGCTTTTTATGAAAATAACCGAGATACTCGTACTGAAAAGAACAAAATTGAAATTGTATGTCCCAATTATAATACCAGGAAGTTCCCTAAGATATTCGAACAGATTTTTTTGTTTTCGTAGCGATGGGGAAAATCTTGACAAGTGGTTGCGATCGCGATAAAATTGAAATTACATAGCGCTTCGCCATAAAAAAGGGGAGGTTTTGTAAAGACGCCTTTACCCAAACATCTAAGCTGCGCAAAAATAGGCTATCGTTGGTATAAAAAATCTCCTTTCTAAAACGATCTTGATTCAGTCATTCAGAATCGGAATCTAATAAATCTTCGCTATTGGTTATAAAAATACCTTTCTTCACCATTCTCTTAAATTTTTCGTAGCAATCATTTTTCTTATCTCCTCTTCTCCTTGGATATCCTAGCCAAAGAATAACCACAATATGGTTTTCACGATCGACCCAAAAGAATAATCTATATTGAGATGAAAGTCCCAAATTTTTGACACGACAATACTCTTTTAGCTCTTTTCTAAGTTTGTAACGAGAATTGAACGGGTCTGCTGAAATATCCTGAAAACATTTACGTAGAGCTTTAAGAAGCTTAACATCTGGATGTTGCTTGTACTTTTCCCTACTTAGTTGACCTTCTTTCGTTTTTCGATCGAGTTGCTTTACTTTTTGGATTTGTTCTTGGTACTGTCGGTGGAAAATAGGATGATAGGCAATCGACCATTCATTTTGATTGGAAACAGACACGGCTAGAAAAAAGTTGCTCCTCTTGTCTCCCTAAAAAACTGAACTTGACGAAACGATGAAAATGCTTCTAGTCTACATCTCGGAGCAACTCATTTAGCTCATCTTCTTGCTTGCGATCGGGATAAACTAGTTTGTCAGGATTGGCCTCAATATCTTTTTTTAACAAATCGAGATATTTTTTCATTATATCGGGTTCCTTATCTTCTGGATAAACCTCAGTGTCTGTTTCTCGCTCGTTTTGCCAATGCGTATTCGCTCCAAACCCCAAACTACGCTTACTTTTTTGAGGTAAAGGATTGTGATTTTGACTGTTAGAAAAAATGGAGCCGTCAAAGGTAAGCATTGGATTGCCTCCACGAATCCTAGGAAAATTTATTCTATTGTTTGTTAAAAACAATTTCCCAATTTCCCCTAGTTCTATATTTATAGTTTGCTCTGCATAGTATAGCTGAAAGCAGCAATTATGGCAATGCTGTTTTCCCAGGATGGAGACCTGAATAGAGAGAATTGAATTTTTTTGAAGGAAATTCAGCTCATTTGCTGAAAAATCAAGATTTTAGCCTTTATATCGCGATTGCTAGCATTTTGTTGGACCGCAGTTTGTATGGCTGCCAGTTTTTTTTTCGATAGACAAACTGTTCGATTGTGGTATAATGTAGATTGACATAGGGCGATCCGCTTCGCCATAAAAAAGGGGAGGTTTTGTAAAGACGCCTTTACCCAAACATCTAAGCTGCGCAAAAATAGGCTATCGTTGGTACAATACAATTTTCCTATTCCGAACTAGCAAAGAATCTAGGAAGGCTGTATTGTGCGCAAACTATCAACATTTGGCTTATTTTTCGGACTAGCCTTTCTCACCAGCTTAATTGCAGCCCAAGGCGGAAAAGCGATCGCAGAAACCTTAGCCATAGCCGGCTGGCAAATTTTTTGGCTACCTGTATTTTATCTATTTCCCCTGTTGTGCGCCACCTTTTCCTGGCGAGCTTTGTTTGCCCCCTGGCAAGTGCCCCCATTTCGGTTTAGTCTCTATGCCAGTTGGGTGGGGTTAGCTATTAACTGGCTGTTACCGGTAGCGCAAATTGGTGGCGAACTGGCGCGCGTGCGTTTGTTGGTCAAACGCCGGTTTCCCGCCGATATTGCCTTTGCCAGCGTCATTGGCGACAAAACCCTACAGGTAATAACCCAAGCGCTTTATACGTTTGTGGGGTTGATGCTGTTTTTGGCACTAAAACAGGGAAGTGTCTTACAAAATATTGTACACCAACAAAGAGCGATCGCGGGCATTGCTGCAGGCATTTTCATCATGACGGTGGCAAGCTGGGGATTTTATCGAGTACAGCGTTTGGGCATGTTTGGCATCCTCACGCGCATCGCCAAAAAATTCCCTAGGGTAAATTCCACCGCATCTTCCAGTTTAGCCAATCTGGATACGGCCATTCATGCCATGTACGATCGCCAAAAACGTTTGGTCATTGCTGCTGGCTGGCGTATTGCTTTTCGATTGGTGTTGGCAGGAGAAGTATGGCTGGCGCTGTACTTTTTAGGGCATCCTGTAAGTTGGGTAGAAGCGATAATTTTAGAGAGCTTAGGTCAGGGAATTCGCACGGCTGCCTTTGCTATTCCTGGTGGTTTGGGGGTGCAAGAAGCCGGTTTTATGGTTATTGGTACGGCTTTGGGATTACCCACGCCAGTAGCTTTAGCACTTTCCCTGAGTAAACGCGTACGGGAGTTAGTTGTAGGCGTACCAGGCGCGATCGCTTGGCAGGTGACGGAGGGGATTGATGCTTTGCGATCGTCGGAAGTTCGATCGTAGTTGCATCGGAGCATCGGAGCATCGGAGCATCGGGGCGTCGGAGCATCGGAGCATGGGGGCATCGGGGCATCGGGGCGTGGGAGCATCGGAGCATCGGAGCATCGGAGCATCAGAGCATCGGAGCATCGGAGAAAACAACCAATTATATCTCCCAAGCTCCCACGCTCCCAAGCTCCCACGCTCCCACGCTCCCAAGCTCCCACGCTCCCAAGCTCCCACGCTCCCAAGCTCCCACGCTCCCAAGCTCCCACGCTCCCAAGCTCCCACGCTCCCACGCTCCCACACTCCCACGCTCCCTATTTCTCCATCTCCCCACTCCCCCGTGGCTGCAACCAACCCTGCTGCTGGTACCACTTCACCGCATCTTTTAAAGAAGACATGACTGGTCGGAAACTCACGTTAAGTTCCGTGGTGGCTTTGGTATTGTCAAAATAGATGGGCGATCGCGCCAAACGTACGCCTGTGAGAGGAGCTGTCGGTGGTTTCTTGGTAATGGTATCTGATATTGTTTCCGAAACGGCACTTACGACCAATGCCAGCCAGTAGGGAATTTGCCTTTCGGGCATGGGAATACCGGTTAGTTGTTCCAGTAACTGTAAAAGCTCGCTCAACCGGATATTTTGATTGCCCAAAAAATAGCGTTCCCCAGGTTTGCCATTTTCAATAGCCAGCAAGTGACCGTAGGCAACATCGCGCACATCCACAACATTTAAAACACTTTCTAAATAAGCTGGATATTTGCCGTTGAGAAAATCCACAATCATTCGCGAAGGGGGCGTTAAATTGCGATCGCCAGGACCGATGGGAATGCTAGGATTAACAATAACCACGTGCAATCCCCGTTTGGCAGCTTCCCGTGCTTCCTGTTCTGCCAAAAACTTACCTTTGCAGTAAGCACCTACCATATCTTGATAGGTGAGTTCTACGGATTCGTCGCAAACCTGGTTTTTGCGAGAGCGATCGCTTTTTAAAACTGACTCGGTGGAAGTATGCACCACCCGTTCTACCCCCGCATCCATCGCCGCTTCCATAATATTGCGGGTTCCCGTTTGATTCACCGTCAGGAAATCTTGCTTGCGTGGCGACCAAAGACCGGCATTGGCAGCGAGGTGGAAAACATAATCTCTCCCCTCCATGGCTTCGCGAACCAAGCCAGCATCGGTAATCGAACCGGTGACGTATTCCACCCCCGGGATTTCCTGTTGGGGGGTTGCTATATCCAAAATCCGTACTTCATCACCATAGGAACGCAGCAATTCGACCACATGCTGCCCAAGAAATCCCAAACCACCGGTTACCAAGCATCGTTTTGCCATCAATCAAAAGAAAATATCAACCCAAAATCGAGCGGGAAAATCGGGAAACGCTCAACCATCCCTAGCGCCCGCGCAAATTTTCTTGCAAATAAAATAAAGGAGAAGCCACCACCAACGCCGCTAGCAAAATCCCAAAGGCATCGGTAATAACAATTTGAATGTTAATAATTCCTAATCCCACCGTCAATATAACCAAACCCACAAACAATTCTTCCGTTACCTGTGGTTTGTGGCGTAGGGTTAGATATTTAACAAATGTAAAGCCACCGGCAATCAACCACGCCACCGCCGGATGGTAGATGGCAATCCGTTTAGAAAATATAAACAGAATCATAAAAAACATAAATATGTCAATCCAGAACTGACGCTGCTGTAATTTTTGCAGCCAGAACTGACGCGATCGCATATCGTATTGTTGGTGGGAAGTAACCTTTTCGCTATCCTCGTTTGGGGCAAAAACCCGATGCCACTCCGGTTTGTACTGATTTTTTACCCGACCAAAAATCTTCACCAAATGAATTCCCGACAAATTTTGCCCCTGCAAAGCCGACTCTAGCAGCCGCGATACGCGCACGTAGTTCACCTTTTCCGCTGGCGAACGGTTAACAGTCACCGTTAGTTGGCGCTTGCTTTGGGTCACTTGTAGGCTGACCGGATAGTCTTGTACCGCCGCCTGTAGAATTTGCTGAATTTCCGCGCGTCGATTGGGATCGAGTTTGAAACCGCTGGAGGTATCTTCTGGTTCCTCTTCTTCCTCTACAACATCACCACTAGCTTGCGAAACCACCTGGTTGGAGCGATCCGCTACCACCTCGCAAACTGGAACCGGCGATTTCAAAGCCTTCAGCACCTGTGCCGCGGAATGGTAGCGCTGACCCACGCTGGTAGAGAGCATTTTATCCAAAATATGCCCCAAATCCTCGCTAACAGGCGTTTGTAAATAATCCCGCCACACCCAACCACCGCTGCCGCTGTCAATCAAATCGAAAGGAGAAGTTTGGGTAAGCAAATGAATGCAGGTCACCCCCAAACTGTAGATATCGCTAGCAAAAACCGCTTTCCCACGCAACTGTTCCGGTGCCGTATACGCCGCCGAACCAATCACCGTGCCCGTTCGACCGCCAGCGCGGGCACTTGCCGCAAATTTCGCCGCCCCAAAATCCACCAAACACCAACGGCTATGGTATTGAATATCGTGACGGCGGCGACGGTAAATAATATTTTCCGGTTTGATATCCCGGTGAATGACGTGGTGGCTGTGGATAAATTGCAATACCGGTAGCAGTTCTTTTAGCAGCAGCCGGATTTTGCGTTCGTCAAAAGGTCGGTTATTGGTCAGTGCCTCCGAAAGCAGTTTGCCTTCAATCCATTCCTGCACCAAATACTGCCGCCCATTGTCTTCCATGTAGGCAATAAATTCAGGGATTTGGGGATGTTTGCCCAACAGTTCCAATCGCACCGCTTCTTGGCGAAACAATTCCGCTGCCTTTTGTGCCTTTTGACTGCCCTGGTTTTGGGGGGAAAACTGCTTGATGGCACAGTATTCTTGGGGCGTCGTGTCTGCCGATGCGGCTGATGTTTCCTCACCGTGCAGCACTTCCGCCAAAAACGTTTTACCAAACCCGCCTTCGCCAATGGGTCGCACGGGTCGGTAAGAACCAGCTAGAATCAAAGAAGAACCGCAGTGGGGGCAAATGTCAGCTTCAATTTTGACTTCTGGGTGCGGGCATTCGGGATTGATACAGTAGGTCATGGGGAAAACGACTCCGCGATATCTCTATACTAATTCCATTTATTAGGGAAAGCACACCAACCACCGCAAGTGGAAAAATACTAGCCCACGAAGTTGCCGTCTTTGTAATATTCTGTTACAAAGTATGAAGGAATTACTCGGAGTAGGAACTGCATGTTTGGAAGTGTTACTGGTGCCACAGCTTCTTCCCAAACCGACTGGGGAGAGCAGCTGATCAACCAAGCTGCAACTCAGTCTATCCGCAGTCTGTTCACCTCCAGTGAATCAGTCGAGGTGGCGGTGCGCTGCTATCCTTCTAGCAAGCTCTTGCAAGGAAGCATCGATAGTTTCAAAATGAGCGGCAAACGCCTGCTGATTCGCCGCCGCTTCCTCGTAGAAACCATGAGTTTTGAGACAGATGCGGTAGCCATTGATTTTCGTTCGATTCTAGGCGGGCAAGTTCGACTGAAACAGCCCACACAAGCGATCGCGCAGGTGGTTTTATCGGAAGAAGGCATCAACAAAGCCTTTGAAGCCGACCTGGTGAAAAAACGCCTGGTCAATCTGGAAACCCCCTCCCTAACCGAACTTTCCGGCGGTGCGCCCGTTTCCTTTACCGACGTGCAGGTAGAATTGTTGCCAGAGAATACCCTACGCCTGCGCGCCCAAGCCGACTTGGGCGATCGCGGCGAAGTACCCGTGCAAATGCTCACCAAACTGAGCATCGAACGGCGGCGTCGTGTATGCTTCCAGGATACCCAATTTGAAGCCGCAGAGATCCCCCAACAGCACCAGGAAACTTCCCAGCGACTCACCCACGTTCTAGCAGATATTTTAAACAACATGGTCGATTTGGACCGCTTTGACCTGGATGGGGTAGTCATGCGCCTCAACCGTCTGGAAACTTCCGGCAAAGAACTGATTTTCAGCGGGTACGCCCAAATCCACCATTTTCCCCGCCATTCCTAAATTCCCATTGCCAAATGCTACGATCCAAAAAGGGAAATGTCCCGAATTTTCGCCCAAACCGGCGAACACTTCCCTCAGGATCGAAATCTAGAAATAGGCAATTGGGTAATGCGCTACCACGAACGCTCGGGCAACCGCCCTTGGCAATGGATTTTGCTGCTGTCTGCTTTGCTATCTACGTTTGCAGTGGCGAAATCTCCCCCAGTTCGGGGTCAAAATCCACCACCTTCTTTATGCCCCACACCCGTTTTATCCCGCCTCAAGACCCACACCATCCAATCGGGAGAAACGGTAGAAAGCATCGCTCGCCAGTACGATTTGATTCCGGCTACATTGCTGGGATTGAATCCCAAACTGCGTGCCGAGGAAATGCCTGTAGGTGCTGAAATTTTCATTCCCCCTTACAATGGCATTCGCGTAGAAGTGCCTGAAGGATACCACTGGCGAGAACTTGCCAACCGCTACAACGTGCGCGCCGATGTATTGTTCGAACTCAACGGCTGCGGCGAGGTGCCAGAAGTGGTATTTGTGCCTGGGGTGAATTGGTCGCCCGAAATTCCCGATGCCCCCGGGGCTGGCACATTCAACGCGGAGGTCTTTTCCCAATTGCCTTTACCCGTCACCTCGGAAATTGGGCTGAAATACGGCTGGCAGTTGCAAGCCACATCGGGCAAGGTCACCTTTCACAGCGGGATCGATTTGCAAGCTGAGGTGGGAACACCAGTTTTTGCGGTCGGATCGGGTACAGTTGCCTATGTCGGCGATCGCGGTAGTTACGGCAAACTGGTTGCCATCAACCACCAAAAAGGCAAACAAACCCGCTACGCACATCTAAACACCGTCACCGTGAACCCCGGAGAAACCGTCAACGCCGGCGATCGCTTGGGCACCGTCGGCACCACTGGCAAACCCGACATCGCAGCCCCCCACCTCCATTTTGAAATTCGCTACAACTCCGATTTGGGATGGGTTGCCGAAGACCCACAATCCTACCTGCAAGCCCTCGCGCCAAGAGCATCGCAAAACGCCAAAGCATCACCATAACAGGGGCGATTCGCAAACCGCCCCCGCACTTTCGCAGTCTAGATAGAACAGATTTTGTTTGCTACTGCTTTCCCGTGGGATGGGCAAATATCGCAGCAGCTACGGCGCGTTGACAAATTCTGGATGGGAATCTTCAGAAGCACCAAAAATCTCTGAAGGTTCCTGGGGCGGTAAATCAAAAATCGAGCGGTAGAGATTGTGATACGCCAAAGCCGATTTTTTCCAACTGAAATCCTGTCGCATCCCCCGTTGCTGTAGCTGACGCCAGGTATCCTTGTGCTGGAACGCCTCCCAAGCACGAATCAAGCAGGTGTACAGATCCAACGGTTCGTAGCGATCGAAACAGTATCCCGTGCCGGCTTGCTGGGAAGGAACATGGTGGGAAACCGTATCCACCAATCCCCCTGTGCGTCTGACAACAGGAACACTGCCGTAACGCATGGCTAGCATCTGGCTGATACCGCAGGGTTCAAACCGACTGGGCATTAAGAACGCATCCGTTCCCGCATAAATGCGCCGGGAGAGGGCATCGTTGTAAAGCAAATATACTGCCATGCGCCCCTGATAGCGGCTTGCTAGTTCCCACATTTGGGTTTCGTAGTAGCGATCGCCGGTTCCCAACAAGACAAACTGGGCATTGGTATATGCCAAAAAGCGATCGAGAATTTGCAAAATCAAATCGATGCCTTTTTGTTCCACCAATCGCGATACCAACCCCACCAGGAACGCATCCCGGTTCACTTCCAAACCCACTTCTTCCTGCAATGCCACCTTATTCGCTGCCCGTTTTTCCACCGTATCGGCATTGTAGGTTTGTGCCAAAATTGTATCGATTTCAGGATTGTACCAATCCATATCAATACCGTTGAGAATGCCGCTGAGTTTCTGGCTAATAAAAGACAGCAAACCTTCAATGCTTTCTCCGTAAGCGACGGTTTGAATTTGTTGGGCGTAGGTAGGCGATACCGTGGTCACGCGATCGGCAAACTGCACCGCCGCTGCCATGGTATTGTGACCTTCCATATACCACGGGCACCAGGTCATCTGTTCCAACCGCCAGCGCCACGGACCTTGATAAGCTAAATTGTGAATGGTAAAAACTGTGCAAATATCGGGCGACTGGTGCATCCACACCGGAATCATCCCAGCATGCCAATCGTGGCAGTGAATAATATCGGGTTTCCAGTAGTTCCAAGCAAATTCCGCCGCCCCGTTGGCAAACAAGGTAAACCGCCAGTCTTCATCCTCCCCTTTGTAAATCCGTCGGGGCAAAAAGGCTAGATGACCGAACAGATATAATGGAATTTCCGAGTTGGGAAGCACGGTTTCGTAAACATCGAAATCTTGGAACATTGCCGAACCCTGCCAAATCGGTTCTTGGGGGCACGTCATTTTATCGGGCAAAAACCCGTAAAACGGCATAAAAATCCGCACATCGTGCCCCATTTGGCGCAAAACTTTGGGCAGGGAAGCGACCACGTCACCCATACCGCCAACTTTGGCGAGGGGAGCAACTTCCGCAGCAACAAATAGAATTCGCATTCTGCTATCTCGGTGGTACGTTCTTTCAAATATTAGAATGCTCGGCGACTATCAGTCATTAGATATTCTACAGATTCTATAGAAAATTGCTGGGAAAACTGCCATGCCTGCAATTTTACGAATTTTGCCTGGCTTCGGCGAAAATTTCGTCTAAAATTTCTTGTGCCCCTTGCTCCCGCAGGCGTTCCGCCAGTTGAATGCCCAATGCTTCGGCTTGGGAAGAATCGCCGGAGACGGTATCTTTAAGCAAATGTTTGCCATCCAAACTGGCAACCATACCGGTGAGGGTAATGGTATTGTCCCTCAAGTCGCTATTTACCCCAATGGGAACCTGGCAGCCCCCTTCAAGTTCCCGCAAAAAGGCACGTTCGGCATAACAGCGCCACGCCGTAGGTCTGTCTTCAATGGCGCGCACGATCTCCATAATATCGCTGCGATCGCTACGGCATTCAATTCCCAAAGCCCCCTGACCGACAGCATGCAAGGACACCGAAGCAGGTACAATTTGATGGATGCGATGGGCCATATTCAACCGTTCCAATCCCGCTGCTGCCAGCACGATGGCATCGTAGTCGCCGGCGTCTAGTTTGGCAAGTCGGGTATTGAGATTGCCGCGAATATCTTTGAAGTGAAAGTGGGGATAATAGTGGCGCAACTGTGCCAAACGACGCAGGGAAGAAGTGCCAATAACCGCCCCTTCGGGTAAGGTATCAAGTTGTTTGTCTTGATGTTTTTCGTGCACCACCAACGCATCCGCTGGATTTTCCCGGCTGGTGATGCAGGCAATGGTTAGCCCTTCTGGCAGCTGGGTGGGCAAGTCTTTCAGAGAATGCACGGCAAAGTCAATTTCGTTATCGAGCATCCCCTGTTCCAGTTCTTTGGTAAATAATCCCTTATCCCCAATTTTCGCCAAAGCCACATCTAAAATTTTATCCCCCTGGGTGGACATGGTGTGGACTTCAAAGGTGCGATCGGCATAATGTTTTTGCAGTTGTTCTTGCACCCAGTAGGTCTGGGCGAGCGCTAGCTGGCTTTTACGGGAACCAATCCGTACGGTAGAACTCGTTGTAGACATATTGTCGGTGTAAAATTTTCTATTTGTTCGCGTATCTGTTTATTGTATTGCCAAGCGATGCTGAAGGGAAGATGGCATGGGGGGATGGGAATATTGGGGCATCGGAGAAAACAACCAATTACATCTGCCACCCTCGGCTGCTCCTACCTCTCCCGCAAGGCTTGCCCCAAATCGATATAAGCATCGGCAAAATCCGGGTGGTCGTCGATCATTTCTCGCCAGCGCGCGATCGCTTCTTCAGTATTTCCCTGTTGGTATAGGGTTTTGGCGATTTGGTGTTTGGCGTTTACCCAATCCGAACGCAATTGTAAGGCTTGCTCCAACTGCTCCATCGCTTCGGCATATCGCTGCTGCTCCCGAAAAGCTTTGCCCAGTTGGTAGTGCACTTCAGCTATTTTTGCCCCTCGTTCGGCTTCCAATCCCCGGTAAAAACGCAAAGCGCGCTGGTATTTCTCTATGGCTTGTTCGTAGTTCTCTTGCTGGGAATAGGCTTTGCCTAATTTATAATTGATTTCTGCTTGTGATGGCGTTATTCTTGATTGCAGTTGGGGGTCCATTTCTAAAGCCGTTTCGTAGGCTTGGATCGCTTCTGCCAAACGGTCTTGCTCTAGCAAAATATCTCCTTTCCCAGCGTAAGCCCCTGCAAGTTCCGGTTGTTGGTTGATAGCAGTGTCGAAAGCACGCAAAGCCTCTTGCCAGCGCTTCTGTGCTTTCAAAGCATTGCCCAAGTGGTAGTGTGCTTCTGCCATTTCGGGATTCTGTGCGATCGCTTCCCGTAAAATCGGAATGGCGAGTGCCGGTTCTGATTTGGCTATGTAAGTCGCTCCTAAATTGACCTTCGCTGGTAAGGCATCCGGTTGTCGCTCTAGAGCCGCTTTGAATGATTCGATGGCTTCGTCGTACTCGCCTTGTGCTTGCAGCAACATACCTAAGTTATTGTGCGCTCCAGCTAAATCAGCATTCCGTTCCAAAGCTTCGGCAAAAGCCTCTTTTGCTTGTTGGGTTTGACCGCGTTGGTAATAAATCAATCCTAAATTGTAATGAGCTTCTGCCAAATCGGGATTGAGTTCTAATGCTTGCTCGTAAGTCGCGATCGCGCTTTCTAATTTTCCCTGCTGTTTGTAAGCAACCCCCAAATTGTTGTACGCTTGGGCATAATTGGGATTGAGCTGCAAAGCTTGTTGGTAGTTTTCAATGGCTGCTTCCAAATTGCCTTGTGCGGCTAAAGACCGACCCAAAGCGTTGTAAGCAACAGGATTGCTGGGATTTTGCCTGACCGCCATGCGCAGCAATTCTTCCCCTTGTTCATACTTGCCCTCTTCCACCAGCGACAATCCCCGGCGCAGCAAACTGGTTCCCGTTGCCTGGGCAATTTCTGGCGAGACAACTGCGGTATCGTTGTTGGCGGTGGCAGCACGACCAGCCATCCCCACGAAAGCACCAAAAACCCCCACTGCCAGCCAATATCCTATACGTGCGCTCATAACATTTCATCCGACTCTAAAACACTAACAAACGTTCACAGACGTTAAGGTTTCTTCCTGCTTCCTAGTAGCAACGTCGGCGTCAACTACTTCACAGGCTGACACGGTGGGTCTCACCGCCAAATTCGCTAAGTTCTTACTAGCATTTAAGTCTCTGTCAATGGATGTTCCACAATGTTCGCAGTGGAACGTCCGTTCTGATAGGGACAGCGATTCTTTCTTGCGTCCGCAACTAGAACAAGTCTTAGACGATGCCAACCAACGGTCTGCAACGATTAGCTCAGAGCCATACATCCGACATTTATATGCCAGTTGACGGCGGGCTTCATGAAAACCCATATCTGCAATAACTTTGGCTAGTTTGTGATTGGCCATCATCCCAGAGACGTTCAGGTCTTCAATAACGACTTGGCTGTGG
>NZ_LNDC01000148.1 GCF_001870905.1 Geitlerinema sp. PCC 9228 | reverse complement strand
ACCCGTTCGACTTGCATGTGTTAAGCCGACCGCCAGCGTTCATCCTGAGCCAGGATCAAACTCTCCGTGGTGTATAGAAAGTTTCTTCTCTAGCTCTCTTTTCTCTTAGAAGCTTTTTTCCCTCCCCAAAGGAAGGTTCAAATTAGCTCCCTCAAAGTTCCTTGACTTTTGGGGTGGTCTCTTTCAAGCTATATGTTTTTTTCTAGGTTCGGGGCTGGTTTCCGGTGCCCGGTGGGCTTTCCTTTATCCAGCGCTTTCCCACTGTAGCAACCCTCTTAGGAAGTGTCAACCCTCTCTCCAGATTTTTTTGGCAGAAATTTTGGAAAAAGAACTTTCCACTTTATAAGTGTTGCTGGTGGAGCGCCTGCCCGGTGGGCGTTCCTTCATCCAGCGCTTTATTAAGGTAACAATTCCTTCAGGGGATGTCAACTCTTTTTCCAATTTTTCGGTAAGATTTGCTTCTAAATTTTTAGATCCCTTGCTACAAGCCCCTTTTGGGCAACACGTTTTTAAGCGACAATGGGGATGGTTGTGTCGATTAGGAAAAAAGACCGGTGAATTTTCAATCAGTCATTACAACGCTCAACAACTTTTGGGGCGATCGCGGTTGTTTGATTGCCCAACCCTACGATACGGAAAAAGGGGCTGGAACGATGAACCACCATACCTTTTTACGGGCCATCGGTCCGGAACCTTGGTCGGTTGCCTATGTAGAACCCAGCCGCCGCCCCACCGACGGACGTTATGGAGAAAATCCCAATCGCTACCAGCACTATTACCAGTACCAAGTTCTCATCAAACCTTCTCCCAGCGATATCCAACAAACCTACTTAGACTCCCTAAGAGCTCTCGGCATTCGTCCAGAAGACCACGATATTCGCTTTGTAGAAGACAACTGGGAAGCCCCCACTTTAGGAGCTTGGGGCGTCGGTTGGGAAGTATGGCTCGATGGCATGGAAATCACTCAGTTTACGTACTTCCAACAATGCGGCGGTATTGACTGTCGTCCTGTCTCTATCGAAATCACCTATGGATTGGAACGGCTAACCATGTACCTGCAAGAAACGGATGCGTTCACCAAAATCCGTTGGACCGACGATTTAACCTACGGTGACGTTCACTTACAAGGGGAAATCGAGCAGTGTACCTATAATTTTGAAGCTTCCAACCCCGACTTGCTTTTCAAGCTGTTTGAACTGTACGAACAGGAAGCCACCGACGCCATCAACCAAAAACTGGTTATGCCTAGTTACGACTACGTTCTCAAGTGCTCCCACACGTTTAATCTGCTAGATGCTAGAGGGGTCATTTCTGTGGCCGAACGTACCCGCTATATTGCTAGAATTCGTGCGATGGCACGTAAAGTGGCGCATCTGTACCTAGAACAACGGGAAGAATTGGGTTTTCCCTTGCTGGCCAAGGCTCAGTAAAATTTCATCGCAAAACCAACGAGAGGAATCAAGATGAATTTCCGAGACCTATTAGAAGCGATCGCGAATTATTTCATTGAACTAGGCGTTCCCGATCCAATCGTGCGCTGGGGACATCCAATCATGATGGGAATCGTGATTTTGGTTATGGGAAGTTTTGTGGCATGGTCGGGTTGGCGTTCTCGATTGGCTACCGACGTACAAATTGGCAAGCAAAATCGTGCCAGCCATCGTTTGCTCGCACCAAGCATGACTTTATTTATGGTTTTGGGATTCCCAGGTGGGGTTCTATCATTGGTCATGCAAGATCGTGTCATCTTTCAAAGTACCCATTTTTGGACAGGCATAGCTGTTCTAGCTCTGTTATTTTTGAACGGTTTTATTTCCATAACCAAATTCGGTGGTGAGAAAGCTTCCCTGCGCACAGCTCATGCCTACATCGGTAGCATTGCGATCGCTTTCATGTTGGTTCATATGGCCTTTGGGATTCAACTGGGGCTTTCCAGTTAAAGATAGATTCCCTCATTTTTGTTGTTTATTCAAAACTAGGCAAGTGATTCCCTGCGGTCCCCCTTTGCCATAGGGGGCCGTCATCTCTATAGTTTCAATTATTCTAATCACAGCTTATTCCGGCAATTCTCTAACAAAAAATTTTGTATAAGCAAGTATCCGCCAAATACTAGGATTTTTTACATTGATTCTTTCCATTTTTTCTGTTTTCCCGTAAAATAATACCTATATATTTGCTAAGCACAAAACATCAAAACTCAATTTGGATTTATCGTGGCTCTCACCAGTAATGTCCTTTTTTGTTTGGCATACATTCTCGGATTGGGGTTATCTGCTTTTGGCGTATCCTGGGCAGGATATGCTCTCTTTGGTATAGGAATTGTAGCGGCTGCTGTTAAACCTCGAATTGGCATACAACCTCCCAAACGGATTTGGTGGTTGTTCGCTGGCAGTATTGCCCTTTTGGCAACGTTCTATTTACAAGTTCGTACGCCACAACTAGCAGCAAACGATATCGGTCAATACGTACAGCCAGATAGCGAATGGCAATCGGATTTGGTTGCCTTACAAGGAGAAGTGCTAGAAACTCCCCGTCTCACGCGCAGCGATAAATTACGATTTGTTTTGCAAAGTAAACAATTAAGTAGCATCACGACAAGCGATCGCGAACCCACTATAGAATCCGTTCAAGGCAAAATTTATGTCACTGTTCCACTCCTACAAGGTACAGGCATCCATCCAGGGCAAATCGTACAAGTAACTGGTTTTCTCTACCAACCACAACCAGCTAGTAATCCTGGGGGATTTAATTTTCAAGCCTATCTTGCCAAACAGGGAATTTTCGCCGGATTGGCAGGACGTCAACTTCAATTTATTGATAAAAATCCAAAGCCTGGTTTTTGGCAGCTTCGCCAAAAAATTATTCATACACAAGTAGAATCGCTAGGCGTTCCTGAGGGGACTTTGGTCAGTTCCATTGTTTTGGGTCGGCGTGCGGTCGATTTGCCCTACGATATTCGAGATGCTTTTATTCAAGCTGGGATGGCTCACGTACTAGCAGCTTCTGGGTTCCACGTATCTCTAATCTTAGGGATGGTTTTGGTTTTGACGAAGAGGTTGGGCGTCAAAACCAGATTTACAATTGGTGCTTTTGTATTGCTGGTTTATATTGGACTAACAGGGGCTTCACCTTCGGTTTTGCGTGCTTCTTTGATGGGAATAGCCGCTTTATTTGCTTTGGTGGTGAAACGCAAAGTCAAACCAACAGGTGCTTTGTTGGTGGCTGCTACTTTTTTATTGCTGGTCAATCCTTTATGGGTTGAAGATTTAGGTTTTCAAATGAGTTTTCTGGCTACTTTAGGACTTATTGTAACCGTACCAGCTTTGTTACAACGATTGGATTGGTTGCCACCAGCGATCGCTTCTTTGTTTGCCATTCCCCTAGCGGCTTTTTTATGGGTGCTTCCCATTCAACTGCATGTATTTGGTACAGTAGCTAGCTACAGTATCCTCACCAACACCGTTACCTCTTTACCAGTAGCTGGCATTACCCTCGGTGGTGCCATTGATGCGATCGCGTCTTTGTTCCATCCATCAACTGGTAGCTTTCTAGCACAAGTACTACACTATCCTATCCACTGGCTAATGCAGATTGTTGCCTTTTTTAATGGTTTGCCGGGGAATCAAGTGGCTGTGGGGACAATTTCTATTTGGCAAGCCGTTCTTTTGTATGGGATTTTTGGCTTAGTTTGGTTGGTAAAATGGTGGCATCGCAGCCGCCGCTGGTTGCTGGCGTTATTCCTAATTCTGGCCATTGTAGCTTTACCGGCATGGCAACGCAGTACTCAAATATTCCAGGTGACGGTATTAGCCAATACCAGCGAACCAGTTTTGGTGGTTCAGGATCGAGGCAATACCATTTTAATTAACGGTGGCGATCGCGATACGGCCGAATATGCTGTGATTCCCTTTTTACAAAAACAAGGGGTCGATACCCTCGATGGTGCGATTGCGACTGGGGAACAGTTTTACAGACGTCGCGGCTGGTTGCCAATCTTGCAAGAATTTCCCATCAAACAATTTTACGCTTCCTCTTCCCTAGCCAGCAGCATGGAGAACATCAATCGACCGGTTCGCGTTTTAGCAGCCAACCAACGTGTGGACTTAAAATCCCTCCAACTGCAAACATTTTCTCCCAATCTACCTCTGTGGCAGTGGCAAATTGGCGATCGCCAGTGGCTGATGCTGGCAGATTTCTATCGAGAAGACTGGCAAAAACTACAAGATAGCAACCAAATCAAAAACCAACTACCAGATGTTGATATTTTATGGTGGTCTGGCGATCGCCTGTTACCAGAATTTTTGGACATCGTACAGCCGGAAATTGCCATTGCCTCGGCAAAATCCATCCATCCCGATACCACCACATCCCTATACGAACGCGGCATTGAAACATATTATACCGGTCGCGATGGTGCTTTGCGATGGACGCCACAGCAAGGATGGCAGAAAGTGATGGAATCGGCGAACTCCGATGAATTTCAACTTTAGATTGGGGGGAAAGTTCGCTACCTACTCGTCGGGAAGGTCGAACAGTACAGAATTCATATAACGTTCGGCCCAATCTTCGCCAAAAGCTTTCTCCAACACCCGCCGGGTTTTATCGTTTTGTCGTTGTTGGGTACAGTAGTGACGCTGTCCTGCTAAAATTTGCGATCGCCACTCTGGCGTTGCCGGTGTTTGACAGGCTTGGGTGGCGTGAATTTCCAAAAAACGACGCACGCGATCGCAAAATTGTTTTTCCTCTTCGGCATTGCTAGGACGAATGAAGATACAATAATCGGAAAAAATCGATCCCCACTCTGGCAATTCCCGGGGTTGGGAAAAATGGGTTTCTGGCAAAGCTTGCAGGGATTGTTGGTAGGCTGGCGGCAAACTGCGCTCGCGAAGCGTCCCCTTCGGAGAATCGCTGCTAACTGGCGATAAATCCACAATGGCAGCACTAATTTGTCCCCTGCCTCCTACCAAATCACAACCAAACATGGGTAAATTATATTCAGGATGGGGGAACATGACGCAGTGCAGAATATCTAGGTTGTTGCCTACCTTGGCAAGTTCTAAATGCAATTTGCGAAATTGGGGAGTTTGGTAGCAGCTGTTCTCGATAACCAGCTTTTCCCCTTCCAAACGTCCTTCTACATACCCAAAATCTTCTGGCAGTTGGTAGGGTGACAGCGGCAAATACTCCTGCCATACCGATTCAATGGTGTTCGCCAGCTCAAAAATGAGCGGATGTTGCTGCTCTCGCAAGGAAGTTGGCGTTTTGGCGGACATTTCGTAGGGATCGGAACAAAACATTGACTGTACTACGTATACTAACGACTAGAGAATAAAAACATCTTAGTAGAGCAGCGTAGCGAAAAGTATTACATTCTGCGATCGCTCCCTGCCATCGTTATTTCCGGCAACATTTCCCACCCAAACGAACTTTCAACCGCACCATATTTCTTTAAAATCTACATTGTAGTTTCCTGGGAAATATTTCCTACTATAGCCTCATGTCACAAACTGTTTGGATTGCTCGACACGCCAATCGCTGGGATTTCGTTTATCCAGAGTGGTTCACTACTGCCGAACGTCCGTACGATCCGCCACTATCGGAAGATGGCTTCGAACAAGCCAAACAACTCGCCAGCCGACTGGCAACCACATCCAATATTCGCCATATTTTTGCATCGCCGTTTTTACGAACGGTACAAACCGCTCACGAAGTGGCACAAAAACTCAATTTACCTTTAAAGTTGGAATGGGGATTGGCAGAATGGCTCAATCCGCACTGGATGACCCACGCACCGGAAACGCTACCTCTAGAAATTTTACAACAAGATTTTCCGGAAATCGATCGCCACTATCACTCTCGCATTGTTCCTGAATATCCAGAATCAGAACAACAAGTTTTTGCACGCACCCAAGAAACAGCCAAACGTTTGGTAGCGGAATTTTCGGAAGATATTTTATTAATTGGACATGGAGCTTCGGTGTTGGGAGCTTCGCAAGCTTTGGTTCCCGGTGCGGAAATTCGAGCGGCTCTTTGTTGTTTGGTGAAAATTGTCCGCAAAGGCGACAGTTGGGAAATGGAATTGCATGGAGATACGTCCCATTTGTCGGAAACAGAAACGGTTATTCGCTTTAATTAGATGAGTTTTACTCTATAATTTTTGGGTGGGCAATGCCCACCCTACTGGAGATAAAATTTAGGAAAAAATGGGTCGCAAAAATTGGTTTCACTATCTGGGATTGGCTGGTATTGTTTTTGTTGGTATTGGTTTGCGGTTTGCTAATTTGGATGGCAAGCCTTTATGGTTGGATGAAATGATAACAGCGTTGCTGGTTTTGGGGAAACAATTCCAAGATATTCCGTTAGAGACAATTTTTACATTTGAAGATTTATCATCTTTATTTTCCCTAAACTCCGATGTAAGTTGTAGAACCATTTCTGAAAGGGTTACCACCCATTCTACTCATCCCCCTCTATTTTTTTGTGGGTTGCATCAATGGTTGTTTTTTTGGGAGCCGTCTACATTTTCTCTGGCTTGGAAATTGCGATCGCTTTCGGCTTTTTTTGGGGTAGCTGCGATCGCGGCTATTTATTTTCTCAATTGTAGAATCTTTTCTAAAAATGCTGGTTTGATGGCTGCTGCTTTGATGGCGGTTTCGCCGTTTGCAGTATATCTATCCCAGGAAGCACGTCACTATACAATTCCTATTTTTCTGGTTTCTCTTACACTCTGTGCTAGTTGGGAAATGCTGCAAGATTTACAAAGTTCCCAGTCCAAACGTTGGTGGATTTGGATGGGATGGGGTTTGCTAAATGGAATTGGGTTGTACGTTCATTATTTTTTTATTTTGGTTATTGTCGCTCAAATCGCTACATTTGTTATTTTTTGGTGGCGGCAGAAATTCGATCTAAAATCTTGGTATATATCTCTACAAATAGGCGGTTTTCTATTGTTCCCTTTTCTTTTATTTTTGCCTTGGATGGGTACGCTTTACGAACACGTTCGCAGTTCGGAAACGAATTGGTTGCAACCTTTTGACCCAAGTTGGGTGGATAGCATTGCTCCTATCTATCAAACGCTGTTGGCTTGGTTTAGCATGACGATTGCTTTGCCAGTGGAACGCCAACCACTGGGTGTTATTATTGCCTGTGGATCGATAACGTTATTGTTTTTTGGCTGGCTGGTTAAACAAGCGATCGCTGCTGGCAAAATAATTTATCGATCTCCTCAAAGCAAAATCCGAGATGGTGTTAATTTTTTATCGATTTTTACGATTTTTGTGCTTTTAGAATTTGCTTTTATTGTTTATGGACTAAAAACTGATATTACTGTTGCTCCTCGCTACCATTTTATTTATTACCCTAGTATTTGTGCTTTATTAGGAGAATTTTTGGTTGTACGGTTTTCTCAGTTTCCTGAAATTAGGAATTCCATAAATTTATATGGTGAAACGGTAAGCAAATTGACACAAAAACAAGGAATTGGTTCCACAGGGAAATCGTGGTTAAATCGTGTTGAATTGGGTATCGTTATTCCTTTCGCTGTTGGCTTTTTGAGCAGCATTTTGGTAGTTCAAGATATGGTTTTTCAAAAACCATATTACCCACAAGAAATTGCTCAAAGAATCAACCAACCGCGAAATCTGGAGATGGTTATTTTTGGGTATAAAAATTTCCAAGAAGTAGCGTTGGGGTTGAGTTTTGTAAAGGCGATACAGGAAGATTTTTCTAGATCCCAGCCACTTCCCCGATTTGCTTTTTTCTCGCGGTCAAACAGCTACCAACCTATTTGGCAGGAGTTAACAAATTTATCCGATATTGATTTTCCCAAAAGTTCTAATTTTGCGGTTAAGGTATGGGTGATTGCTCCTGGTTTGCGTCAAGCTGCATATCCGGCAACGTTACAATTAGGAAACAACTATCTTTGTTCCCAAAAATCCCAGGATTATTTTCGCTTGGGAGTTCCTTTTCAAGGATATCCCTGTCAAAAACCATCCCAACCAAAAAATTCTGAGTCAATTGATTGACTTTTTGAAAATCGTATGTTACAATAAACATTCTACCAATTAGGAGATATTTGCCGGACTCGATCGACGGATAGATTGAGTTTGAAAGCTAGAGATTGGCGGTCGTTGGAAACGACAGTAATTTCGTAATATCCTGTTTCTGGTAAGGTTCCCGACCAACTATATTCGGAAGAATCCTTTAGTAAATTTTCTTGTCCGGAAGGCGTGTAAATAGATAGTAACGTAAAGCCGTTGGAACGTAAATACAAACGCATTCCTTGGCCTTGGTTGAGATAGGCTACGTAAACTTTGCCTGTTCCCGGTTCCAACTCGGCAGACACTTCTTTGGTGAAAGTATCGGATTCAAATTGCAGGTTTTGCAAACTGGTACCGTTTTCTAGGTTTTTCAAGGTATCCAAAGCGATCGCGTGCCAAGCCTGTCCCAAAGGCGTTCCCAACAAATCCTGCTGGCGTAGATTGGGAAAATAATAAAAGAAACGAGCGTCTACCAGATCGAACCAAGCACGGCTACTTACATGAAGTTTGTTCACTCTTTGCGTCCACGCTTCGCGATCGCTGGCTTGATAATTTCCAATTGTATCTATAAATTCGCTAGGTAACCTTTCCAACAGATCTAACAAAACTTCTGCTTCGCGATCCCAACGTTCCCGCCAAATTTCATCTTCCGGTTCGTCGCTGAGGCTGCGACCTTCTTGCTGGGGAAAACGCGCGTAGAACGCTTGGTCTACCATGCTAACAAACTGCGAATAATCAATTCCCAACTCCGCTCGGCGATCGCGCAGTTCAATTTTCCGTTGCCGTTCCTCTTCAGACAACTTCAGCGACAAAGGCGGTGCTTCCGAATCGCGATTGTTCTCAAACTCTTTTGGTGAAAATAGGGGAGAAGGCGGTGCTGTTTCGGCCTTATTAGCCGTATTATTGGTAGAACGGTTTTGCAACCACTGCCAGGTAACCCACCATCCTAAGGTGGCAGATAAAGGAATCACCACAATAGCTGCAAGCAATCCTCCCCACAAAAAGCGACGCGACCTTTGACCTGTCGTGGGTACAGTCGGTGGCTGACTGGGAACAGTTTTCTCTCCATGGTTGTGGCCATTTTGCTCTTTTGTAGGAACTTGTTGTTCCTGCGGAGTTATCGAATTGGAACTGGCAAGCAGCGTATTGGCATTGGCAAGGGAACTTGCTGCTTCTTGTTGGCGAGGCAATGAAATCATCTCTAACCGCTGTAAAGCCTCTCTTGCCGAAGCAATGCGATCGCTGGGTTTGGTGGCTAGCATCTGTTCCAAAACCGCTGCCAATTCCTCGCTAATCGCAGCATGATGTGTTTTTCGCCAAGTCCATGTCAAGGTATAACTATCAAGTAACTCTTGAGGTTCTTTGCCAGTTAACAAGACCAATGCCGTAACCGCCAAGGCATATAAGTCGCTGTGGGGATAGACAGAACCAGTCTGAATTTGCTCTTCTGGTGCAAAACCTATTTTTCCCAATCGCGTAGCTGGCTGACAGACGCTGGCTTTGCCACTGGCAACCACTTCCGAGTCAATTTGTGCGGCTACCTGTTTCACACCACCAAAGTCAATCAATATCGGCATTCCATCCGCCTGCCGTTGGATAATATTATCCGGTGAAATATCGCGATGGATCACCCCACACTCGTGAATGTAGGCTAGCACTGGCAAAACCGAGCGCAACAATTGGTAAATTTCCGCTTCAAAGAAGGTTTGACCGGCTTGGATGCGTTCTGCGAGAAGCTGTTCGTAGGATTTGCCTTCTACGTAATCCTGTACCAAAAATAACTTGCCCTGTTCCTCTTTGGTAGCACGAAAGAGTTCGCGAAAGCGAGGAATTTGGGAATGGTCTAACTGGTACAAAATTCCAGCTTCCCGTTCAAAGAGTTCTTTGGCTTTTTGTTGTTGGTAGGTACCTCGGGTTTGGGGAGCAAATTCTTTTAAAACGCATGGTTCTTGAAAGCGGTTTAAATCTTGTGCTAGGTAGGTACATCCAAAACCACCACGTCCCAACTGCCGTACAATTTGGTAGCGATCGCCAAGTACCGTATTGGGTTGGATAGAAAAACCAACTAGGGATTCGCCGCAATACTGACAAAAGCGACTGGAGATAGGATTGTTGTGTCCTTGAGAACAACGACGAGATTCCATACTTTTATTCGTTGCGACGTCTGCTCGCTTGCTTGACGCCAAAACAGTTTGTCTCGTTATAGGGTAGCCAGGCGGGTTTGTGCTTCTGCGGCCACTTGTTCGATTTCGTCTTCAGCGAGGGTTTCCAGGATTTGGCGGACCCGTTCTTCGTGGAAATTCCCCAAAGCTTGCACCAAACGGTAGCGAACTTGCCAATCTTCGTTGTGAGCCTGTTCTGCTAGCAAATCGATGGCGCGTTCGTCTCCGAGTTCTCCCAGAGAACCGACGGCACTGGTTTGGATGAGGGGTTCTGGCGATCGCAAGGCTTCTGCTAGCAAATCAAAAGCACGCGCATCTCCCATTTCCCCCAAAGCGGCGATAATACTCATTTGTACGATCCAATCGGAGGAATTGTGGTACAGGGTGCGCAAGTCGTCCAGGGTATCGGTCATTTGCAAGGCACCCAAAGCATCCGCCGCTGCCGCCTTGACATCGGCTTCTTCATCGTGTAGCAAGCGATCGCGCAAAATTTCCAAGGCTTTGGTGGGGTTCTGACGGCCTAGGGTAGAAACTTGACTGACCGCTGCATACCGAACCCGGGGATTGCTGTCAAAAATAGGCGTTTGAATGGCTTCAAAGGCAACGTCAGCATCCAATTCTCGCAGGTGGTTGACACCACGCAGGCGATCGCCCAAATCTTCCGAATTGAGCAACTTTTTCACAGATTCTGGGGTAATACTCACCAGCGTCGCTCCTTATTATATTTGATGGATTCCATAAAAAAAGATTTTGCTTAACAATCAAATTCCAAATTCTGAGGGAACCATCCCAGCAATCAATCCAAATTGGAGGCCATTTCGCGCACAATATCCCCTCTGGTCAAAATTCCCGCTAATTTTCCCTGTTCGTCAACCACCGGCAAGCGATGGATATCTTTTTCCAACATAGTTTTGGCGACATCTTTGAGGGATTTGTTCGGGGTAGTGGTAATTGGATGCTTGCTCATAACCTCTTCTACGGTTTGACCCAAGGCTTTGTGGATCTCCTCTTGATAGTGGGCCGGATTTTGTAAGTAAATCACGCTGTCCAGCAAAACCACATAAGGAGGTAGTACGACCCCAGTTTCCTGCCACATGATATCGGTATCGGCAATGACGCCAACCAACTTCCCTTTTTGGTTGACGACGGGAAGACCACTGATGTGATGCTCTGCCAAAAGCTTGATGGCTTCTCTCAGAGGAGCTTCTGGCGATATGTACAGCGGGTCGCGGGTCATAATGTCGGCGACAGTTTTGGACATGGTTGGATTTCCTTGGCAACAAATTTGAAAAGTCCTGAAATTATAATACCCCTGCAAGCAGCGTTGGGAAAGTTTTCCCATCCTACCTTCCCAACTTCCCTCGTGGGAGGAAATGGCAGTTCAAAACGACAGGGATAAGACGGTTTCCCACCCAAGCAACCCCAAGATCAACTCAATAACGTTACCGCATGAATCGGGAGCTTGAAAGCTCTGACTTTTTACGCGCAGGGATGAAAAGGAACCCGTGCGGCTTGAGCTGCCGTTACAATCAAGTTGAGGTGCTAAAATCTAAAAAAGCAGGCGAAATTTTTTTTAATCTATGTTCGTACATCATGTTGACTCTTAGCTAAGAGTTTAAACTCAAATGCTTCGACCGGCTCAGCACAAGTCTATTTTGTCTTGGGTCTGTTTGAAGCGTGGTGAATACTAAGCCTGCAGTAGAGGCCAAACAGACCAGTCAAATTTGTCCCCATTGTGGTATATACGGGGAAAAAACCGCTTTCTCAAAGAACCCATTCATGTCCCCACTGCGGCAGGGGAACCCATCGAGACGTGGCAGCAGCACAAGTGGTTTGGAATCGAAGTGTCGCCAGTACGTCCACCACAGGACGGGAAAATGCTCGTTGAGGGGAATGTTGCCGGGGATGGGTTAGCATAGCGAATCTCTTCACAGGCACACCCGATGAAGCGAGAATCTCACGAATTGAATTCGTGAGAGTGTCAAGATGAATGAACAGTAGGAATTGCTTTCCTTGCTAGTTGCAGTCGGAAAATGGTTATGACAGAGTCGCCAACCCCATCCAATCGAAACCTCCGCCGCGTTATTGTTTGTCAAAATGACGATTGCTGCCGCAACGGTTCCCAGGAAACCCTCAAGGCGTTCCAAGAAGCAGCGAATTTACCAGACGACGTTACGGTGGAAACCAGTGGCTGTATGGGACAGTGCAGCATTGGTCCTACCGTACGCATCCTTCCCGATGAGGTTTGGTACTATCGGGTGAGTTCTGAAGACGTACAGCAAATTGTCCATCGCCACTTGCAGGGTGGCGAAGAGGTGGAGGAGAAATTAAACCCGCGCATCCACATGCGTTTTCCCATTTAGGGAGAAAGGGGAATGTGGTTTTGTACCCAGGAACGTACCAGTTGGTTGACTTGTTGGGGAACTTCGTCGTGGGGACAATGACCGGCTTGCAGGTAGGTTTCCCTCAGTTGGGGATAAAAACGGCGAAATTGCGCGCCGCGATCGCGGGTATTCATCCAGGGATCGCCTTCTCCCCAAATGGTATACAAAGGACAGCCGAGTTGGACTAACAATTCATCTACTGGCGTTCCTCGGGGGGTTCGGAACACGGAGGCGAAGACTTTGGCTGCGCCGCGATCGCAGGAAGGTCGGTAGATATCTTCTACCAAGCGATCGGTAACGGCGGTTTTGTCTAGGTAGACTTTTTCTAGGGTTTTGCGGATAACGGATTTGCGGCGGGTATACTGGAAAATCAAAAAGCTGACCCAATCTTGCCGCAGCAGCGATCGCATGGTTTTGGTATACAGGCGGCGCATTCCCCGGGGTTCTGGTTTGGCAGGGGTGGAAGGAGAAAACGGACCGGCACTGTTGAATAAAATAATTCCCGCTGCCGCTTCCGGTTTTTGAGCGGCGACGCATAGGGAAACGTATCCTCCTAGGGAATTTCCCAATAAGACGACGGGACGGCCAATTTTTTCGCGGATAAAATCGTATAGTTGGTCGCGCCACAGATCGCCGCTGTACTGTAAATCTGGCTTGTCGGAACGGCCGAATCCCAGCAAGTCGATGGCCCAAACTTGAAAGTCCTGTTGCAATTGAGCCATGTTGTGACGCCAGTGGTCCGTGGAAGCACCGAATCCATGCACCATGAGTAGGGGAGGATAGGTTTCGTTGGCTTCGCCAGCACAAACGTAGTAAATGGAGCGATCGCGCCACGTCCACGTAGCGCCGGAAAATTCTTGGGTTGGGAAACTAGAAGCGGTTTGCATGGTTGGGAATTGAAAATAAAAACCAATAACGATCGAATTTTTGTTGAAGATATTAAGTAATGTAACACTTTTCTCAATTGGAAGCAGGTAGGCTCGGCCGATATTGTGGGTTTCTAAGCAGCATTGTGGGTGCTAGCATGGGCGAGAATTTTCCCTGCAGAGGGCAACACAAAGTGGAATTTTACGATAGAATTGGCACGGGAGCATCGAGGAAAGCTCCACCTACCGATCCCGGAAAGCTATGTAATGTAACTCTCGATCGATTTCCTATCTCCAAATCTGAGGTAAAAACATTTGGGGACGCCTCTAGATGCTTGATACCTGCTACTATCTAAGCGATCGAGAACCTGGGATCGAGATTTTGCGCCACTTTCCACAGCGAAAGCTTCAAAGCATTTTCCCATATTCGGTAATTGCAGTTCGTGCTACCACGACAGGTGCTGGCGCTGGAGCTACCCCCATCGTGGTATCAAGGCGGAAACAATTTTCCCACCAGCGAACCAAAACCAGCTCGTTGGGTTTTATCGAACCTGTTTGTGTTTCTCCGCTTTCCTTGCAACCGGTAATTGTTGCTCTGGCGAACGGACCCGCAGGTCACTGACCCCGCGCTAAAGCGACGGGGCTTGGGAACAGCCAGGTTCCCGTGGTAGTGGCTAGACCAAGAGCCGATAGTAGTTACGCACGTTCGGGTGTTTCCCTAGCCCGAACCTCTGCAAGTCTTCTGGCTGAA
>NZ_LNDC01000147.1 GCF_001870905.1 Geitlerinema sp. PCC 9228 | reverse complement strand
AAAAATGCTCGTCGAGGGCAATGTCGCCGGGGATGGACTAACTCATAGCGAATCCATCTAGGCACACCCGATGAAGCGAGAATCCCACGAATTCTATTCGTGAGAGTGTCAACTTGACGAGGAAACCTTAGACGTTGAAATCGATAGCGATCGCGAACAATAATCGGGTCGTATCCCAATGACACTTGCTTTTTTCTGGCCCATGTTTACATTTCGTTACTCTTCTGCGATCCAAGCCACCGTAGAAACCGTTTGGCATTTCCACGAACGACCCGATGCTGTGCAGCTTCTCATCCCACCCTGGCAGCCGGTGAAAGTACTTTCTCGCAGTGGCGGCTTGCAAGTAGGTGCCAAAACCGAATTTTTAATTTCCATAGGACCTGTGCCGGTGAAATGGGTGGCCGTCCACACCGAATGCGATCCCTACCGCATGTTTACAGACGTACAGCAAGAAGGCTTGGTGGAAAGTTGGACCCATCGCCACTATTTTGTCGAAGACAACGGACAAACGCAACTGACCGATGAAATTGAGTGCCAGCTGCCTGGGGGATGGTTGGCAGAAGCGATGCTCCAATGGTGGGTGCGCGATCGCTTGCGGGATATGTTTCGCTACCGACATCAAATAACCCGCGAATCCTGCGAAGCCGATGCCGATCGATAAAATTTTATAAAAAAAAGCGATCGCAGCCATAGCCAGGTGCCACAATAAAAACAAGTCAAGAAATACCTGGGCACCTGGCAAAAGATATCAAAAAAATATGTTTTGCCCTGCAAACAAAAACTAAAATCGCACTTTCCAATTTCGCCAAAAAGCCCAACGATTTTGGGGAATTTCTACAGGAAAAATCGATAGAGCTATTTGCTCCCCATCCCGTTAGCAAACATTTGGCAAGTGTTTTCATTGGTTTGCAGCTACGCCCAGCCACGCAATCGCGTCAAAGGATGCCATTCAGAAGCAATTGGAGGGATCTCCCATGGCTGCTCGCAAACCCATGCCCGTTTTTTCGGATGTACCCGCTTGTCAACCAACGCCGAAAGCAGGTTTTTGGCAACACGCTATCCAACCGATTTTTATAGGAATTGCCCAACTCTGGTGCCAACTTTTTGCTCGCAATACCGAACCCAAGGTTTGGGAAACCCACGATCGAGATGGCCATCCGATTTGGCACGTTTACGACCCCATCACCGGTTATGCCGCGACCGTGCATTCCGAACAGGAAGTGATGGCTTGGATTGAAGAGCGCTATTACTATCACCGCGGGTTGATTTAAAGAGATAGCAAAGCGATCGCGAAGGAATTTTGTGGTAGAATAGAGAGTTAGATTTTGCCAAATTCGCCCCGACGATGGCTGCCCAAGTTCCCAGCCGCGGAATCTCGAAAAAAGCCATCAAATTAAAAAGAATTTAGAACGTTTTTCTACCCAACCACCGGTCGCTCTCAAAAAAATACTGGCATGCCGATTTATTTTTACTGGGGAAGCGATCGCTTAGCCATGGAACAAGCCATCCAAAAGCTACGCGATCGCTTTCTCGATCCCAACTGGGCCAGTTTCAACTACGAACAAATTTCCCCAGAACGGGAAGAAGCGGTTCTCGAAGGATTAAACCAAGCCTTAACCCCACCCTTTGGCGCTTCCCATCGCCTTGTGTGGGTGGTGGATACCGACATTTGCCAGCAGTGTTCTGCGGAATTGCTGGCGGAGTTGGAGCGGACATTGCCCGCCATTCCCGAGAGTACCATATTAATTTTTAGTAGCGAAAAAAAACCCGACGCTCGCCTAAAATCAACAAAACTGCTAAAAAAATACGCCCAAGTCGAAGAATTTTCGCCAATTCCACCTTGGAAAACCGACCAATTGGTCAAACGGGTTCGGGAAGTGGCGGTGCAAATGGAAGTGAAGCTTACAGAAAATGCCGAAAACTTGCTAGCAGAAGCAGTAGGCAACGATACTCGATCGCTGTATCGGGAGTTGGAAAAATTGCAGCTATACGGGATGGATATCACCAGACCCCTGGAACCGAAAGATATTTTTCCCTTAATTCGCTTCAACACCCAAAATAGCCTGCAACTGGCTGCTGCCATTCGCCAGGGCAACACTTCTCAAGCACTGGCTTTGCTGAATGCCTTGGTGGAAAGGAACGAACCCGCTTTAAAAATCGTCGCTACTCTGGTGGGTCAGTTTCGCACTTGGCTGTGGGTAAAAATGGCGGCAGCGCAGCATCGCGGCGATCTCAATGCGATCGCGAAAGCGGCAGAAGTACGCAATCCCAAGCGGATTTACTTTCTGCAGAAAGAAGTGCACTCCATCCATCTTTCCCAGTTCCAGGAAACCCTTTTCTTGCTGCTAGATTTAGAATATTCTTTAAAAAGTGGCAGTCCGGAACTTCCCACCTTACAAAGTTATATTATCAGCCTATGCGAGCTCTATCGCACAGCGGCGTCTTCCCCTAAGCCTTCCCAATTTTTCTACCAGGGGGGAAAATAACCGTTGGTTCGACCGTACCATTGGAACTTTCTATCCCAACTATCGATCGATAGAACTGAGCGTAACGTTGCGATCGCAAGTTGCGTCTTTTTGTTTGCATATTTTGCTGCAATTTTCCCCATGATGCCTACTATTTTTTCATCCCAAACTCGATCTCCAAAATCTATTTGGTTGCGTGCTGTTTTTGCCCTCGTAGGTACCAGTTTGGCGATTGGTATTGAATGGCAACCGCAAAGACCGCAGCTTTTTTCTTGGCAAGGAATTTCATCGGTGGTTTCCGCACAAGAAGCCTCGGAAATTGCCGGGGTTTCCGAAGAAGAAATTCTGGAATATGCCCGGGTCGCCTACGACATTGAAAAAATGCGCCAGCAAGTATACGAAAGTATTGAAGAAATGACCGATGGCAACGTACCGGAGTTGGCTTGTAACGACGAAGAAAGCTTAGAAAGTGTCGATCGGGAAATCCGACAAGTTTTTTCAGATTGGTGCCAACAGTCGGAAAAAATTATTGAAGAGAGTAGTTTGAGTATTTCTCGTTTCAACGAAATTCACGAATTGCGAGAAGACAACGGCCAACTCAAAGAGCGCATTCAAGAAGAAGTGCAGAAACTCCGAGACGAAGAAGGGGATTAAGCGAAGGGCAATTTGCTTGGTTGGAGATAGCCAATCCCCTCTTGCCCAAGCGATGCCAGAGGGGGGATCTACATCCATCTAGAGCTCTTGGCGAACTTGTTCGATTTGGCGGATAAAATAGCCTTCGCGATCGCCGAGGCGTCTGGCTTGTTCGAGACCTTGTTGGAACGCTTGCAGGGCATCGTTGTAGGCTTGGCGTTCCACATACAGCTGCGCGATCGCATCGTAGCCTTGCATCAACCCGTAGGCATTGCGAGAACGGCGGTGTACTTCTAACAAAGTCCGATACACCTGTAGCGCTTGGGTGGGTTGTTCTTGACGGCGATACAAAGCAGCAAGTTCTTGCAACGCATCCGCCGCGATCGAGTAATATTGGGACATCCATGCCGTACGAAACGCTTGCTGCAAGGTTTGGACCGCTGTATTAATTTCTCCCAAGCTTTCCCAATCGCGTGCCATTTCCAGTTGTAATTGGGGGATTTGGGGCGAACTAGGCGTTTGGCGGTACTGTTGGATGAGGTCTTGGCGACGCTGAATGGCTAAATCCAGCTGTTGGGACTGGTGGTAAGCATATACCAATTTTTCTAAGGTTTGGGTTTGGGTGATGGGGGAACCGTTAGCTGCTGTGGGATTGAAAGAGGGGACAGAGGGAGGATTTTGTAGCAAAGCCAGCAATTCTTCATAAACAACCGCCGCTTGGGAATATTCCAGGTAGTCCAAATGTAGCTGCCCCAACCTGTGGAGGGTTCTGGCTTGGGTGGTGGTCTGGTTTTCTGCTGTCGCTACGTCGAGAATTTGCCGGTATAGGTCGATGGCATGGCGCGATCGCACTTGCTGGTAGGCGGCAGCCAATTGCGAAGCCAACTGAAAATTGTCGGCGGCGGTAATGGAAGCTTGGGTTTCTAGTCGTTCCAAACGTTCGGTAATCCAGCGTACCTCTTGAAAGCGATCGCGACGCCAGGCTAGATCGCCTACCCGCGCCAGGGCTTGTATTTCCTCCGAAACTCCTAAAAACCGGCGCAGTTTGAGTTCGCGAAACCACAGGCGAAATGCTTCATTCGTATTGCCAGCTTGGCGTTGGCTTTGTGCGCGCGCGTTCAATCGGTCCAACTCCTGGCGCAACGTGCGTTTTTCCAGGGGACTTAACGAACGTTCCACCGGCAGCGAAGGCAGTAGGGGGTCGGACACTTCTTCCACCAGCAAAGGGTTGGAAGGGGTGACCCCATTGCTTGTATGGTTGGATGGAAACTCATTGCGATCGCTGTTGTTTTGGGCCCAGGTACCTTGTCCGTTGGCAGAGCCGGGAACCTCGGCAGCCAAGACCCAGATAGCAACAGCAGAAAATATGGCTTTCCAAAAAAGCATAAAAGGCATAGCGTACAAATAGAGAAAGCAAGCAGCACATGCGATCGAACCCAAGCAATTGCCTGGGGCGTCCGCACCACGACAATAGACAATGAAGAGAGAACAACGATGGCGTACAAAATGACTGAGCAGCGATGGATTTCGTTTCCGGTAGGGCGATGGTTGCTTTTGTTTTTTTCGTTGCTGCTGGCAGGAACCCTAACCGCCTGTAGTTTGCCGCAAGTGACCGCGCAAGAACGAATTTTCCCCCAGCTGTCGCTGACATTTTTGGACGAGTACCAATTACCGCCAAAGACCTTTGAAGATACCGTGGTTGGTGGTTTATCAGCGATCGCTTACCGCCAAAACCAACCCCCCGCAGATACTTCAGAGCCAGTGTACCACTTTTACGCCCTCAGCGATGACTCTGGTGCCTTTGCCACGCCTCGATTTTACGAGTTGGGAATTTCCTTTCAAACCAACGAAATCGGTCAGGTGGAAATCGGTCAAGTTTCTGTGGAGGGGGTGACCCAGCTACGGGATGAAGAAGGGGAGCTTTTGCCTGGCAACAGCCTCGACCCGGAAGGCATGGCGATTTCTCCTAGAGATACCCTGTATATTTCCAGCGAAGGCTTGTTACGGCAGGACATCGGACCGGCGATTGAGGAATACGAACCACAAACCGGTCGAAAAGTGGGCAGCGTACCGATTCCCGAACGCTATTTTGCCACCAAATCAGAAGACCAGAAAGCCAACCAAGAAAGCTCTATTTCCCGTGGTGTCCGGGAAAATCGGGGGTTTGAGTCCCTCACCATTGACCGTTCTGGGGCTGCTTCTAGTCGCGAACCCTGGCGGTTGTTTGCTGCCACGGAAACTTCCCTAGCCCAGGATAAAGCCACAGCTGAAGCGGAACACGGGGAAAGGGCGCGCCTTTTGCACTATTTGGTGGTAGACAACCAGCCGCAGTTAATTGCGGAACATGCCTACGAGTTGGATACGCCGGCTTTGTCGGTGTTTACCGGCTTGTCGGAGTTGCTGACGTTGGGCAATGGCAATTTCCTGGCGTTGGAGCGGTCTTTGGGGTTGTTTGGCTATCGGGTTAAGATTTATCAGATGGAAACTGTGACGGCAACTGATACTTCCTTTGTGCCGACTTTGAAGGGAACGTTGGATGAGATTCGCCCCATTCGCAAGCGGTTGGTGTTGGATTTGAAGAAAATTGGCATTCCTGTGGATAATTTGGAAGGAATGACCTTGGGACCGCGCTTGCCCGATGGCAGCCGTAGTTTGCTTTTAATTAGCGATAATAACTTTGAACCCGAGCAAAATACGCAAATTTTGTTGTTTCGATTGCAAATGGATTCAAAATGAGCGATCGCCGCGCACCGAAAATAGCGTAGATTGGTTAATAGGCCTGTAAGGAACCGGCGGGAAGATCTGTGCCCACCCCAAAGCCCCCTGCAGATGGACCCAAGCGCATCTACAGGGATTTTCTGCACCTTGCAGGTCTGACGCTCAAAGGTCAATTCCAGGAGGTGCTGCATGACTCATGCCACAGATATTGCGACGCTAGCGCGCTGGATGGCGGCTGATTTTAGCAATCAGGAACAGGCTTGGGAAAATCCACCTTTCTTCGCTCACGTGCGCGTTTGTATGCGTCCTTTGCCCTGGGAACTGCTCGATGGGGTGAGTTTGTTTGTAGAACAAGCCTACGACTACATGCTCCATCGTCCCTATCGTTCTCGGGTGGTGAAATTAATTGAGAACAACAACCGGATCGAGATTGAAAATTATGTTCTGAACGACCCGGAAAAATATTTAGGCGGTTCCCGGGAACCGGAACGATTGTCATCTTTGCAAGCCGAGGAACTGCAGTTGCTAGACGGGTGTAACATGTTGGTTTCTTGGACGGGAAATTCTTTTGAGGGGAATGTGGAACCTGGGAAGAAATGTGCGATCGTTCGTAAAGGTAAAACCACTTATCTCGATAGTTCTTTTGAAATTGACGAGCGCAAGTTTATTAGCCACGACCGCGGTTTCGATATGGATACCGACGAACAGGTGTGGGGGTCAGTAGCCGGACCTTTTCACTTCCTTCGCTGGCAAAGTTTTGCCCATGAGGTTCCGATTTAAAAAAAGTTTTTTATCCGCACAAATGTTCGGAAATTGTGTTGATGAAACGACAACTGTTGTGGTAAATAAAGAAAGCATCTGAGCGATCGCAAAATACTCAGAAGTAGGCAAAAAATACAAAGATTCCAAGAAGGGTTCTTATGAAAAAAATCGTCGTTTTGGGAGGAGATGGGTTTTGCGGCTGGCCCACAGCCTTGCACCTATCTCAAAAAGGACACGATGTTGTCATTATCGACAACTTATCCCGTCGCAATATCGATAACGAACTAGAAGCTTACTCTTTAACCCCCATTCGCCCTATGTCGGCTCGCCTGCAAGCTTGGCGGGAACGAACCGGGCGCAATATTGCGTTTCACAACTTCGACGTTGCCAAGGAATACGACAAGCTGCTGCAGTTTTTCTGTAACTACCAGCCAGATGCGGTGGTCCATTTTGCGGAACAGCGGGCAGCCCCCTATTCCATGAAATCGTCCCGGCAAAAACGCTATACGGTGGACAACAATCTCAATGCCACCAACAATGTTTTGTGCGCCATTGTGGAATCGGAGTTAGACATTCACTTGGTGCATTTGGGGACCATGGGGGTCTACGGCTACGGTACGGCTGGTATGAAAATTCCAGAAGGCTATCTCAACGTGCAGGTGATTACCGAAGAAGGTCGTGCCATTGAAAAAGAAATCCTGCATCCCGCCGATCCGGGCAGCGTCTACCACATGACCAAAACCCAGGACCAGCTATTTTTTTACTACTACAATAAAAACGACGGCATCCGGATTACAGACCTGCACCAGGGCATTGTGTGGGGCACCCAAACCGAGGATACCCGCCAAGACGAACGGCTGATCAACCGCTTTGACTACGACGGTGACTACGGTACGGTGTTGAATCGCTTTCTCATGCAGGCGGCGGTGGGTTATCCCCTCACCGTTCACGGGACCGGCGGGCAAACCCGGGCTTTCATCCATATTCAAGATACGGTGCGCTGTATCGAGCTAGCCATTGAAAATCCGCCCGATCGTAGCGATCGCGTCCAAATTCTCAACCAAATGACCGAAACCCACCGGATTCGGGACCTGGCGGCAAAAATTGCCCAACTCACGGGGGCCCAAATTGAATACCAAACCAACCCCCGCAAAGAAGCCGCCGAAAACGAACTGCACGTGGAAAACGCCTGTTTCCTAGAAATGGGGCTGCAACCGACCACCCTCAGCGAAGGTTTGATGTGCGAAGTCACCGAAATTGCGGAAAAATACGTAGACCGCTGCGACAAAAGCAAAATCCCCTGTACCTCCACGTGGTATAAGAAAAAATAACCCATTGGCAACGGTGACGAACAACGATGGAAATTCTGGCCAGGGATAGAATTTCTCCCATCGCGCCGCTGTCCAATCAACTAACATTTGACTACCGTTTACCGCCGAGCGACCATGCGAATCGCCCTATTCACAGAAACTTTCTTGCCAAAAGTAGATGGGATTGTTACCCGCCTTTGCCAAACCGTAGACCACTTACAAAGAGCGGGCGATCGGGTTTTGGTGATTGCTCCCAACGGCGGCATTACCGAATACAAAGGTGCGCGCGTTTGGGGGGTTGACGGCTTTGGCTTGCCTCTGTATCCAGAATTAAAACTGGCTTTTCCCGGGCCTACGGTGGCAGAGGTTTTGCGCGATTTTCAACCCGACCTAATTCACGTAGCCAATCCGGCTTTTTTGGGGATTGGTGGCATTTATTTTGCCAAAACCATGAAAATTCCCCTGGTGGCGTCTTACCACACTCACTTGCCCCAATACTTGCAACACTACGGTTTGGGCATGTTGGAAGGTGTCCTGTGGGAACTGCTCAAAAACGCCCACAATCAAGCCCAGCTCAACCTGTGTACGTCCAATGCCATGATTGAGGAGTTGGCCGACCACGGCATCGAACGGTTGGATTTGTGGCAGCGGGGTGTGGACACGGATTTGTTTCAACCCCAACACGCCAGCCGTCAAATGCGAGAGCGACTTAGCCAGGGGCATCCCGACAGTCCTTTGCTGCTGTATGTCGGGCGGCTGTCGGCGGAAAAAGAAATCGAACAAATTGCGCCGGTTTTGGAGGCGATTCCCGAAGCACGTTTGGCTTTGGTGGGCGATGGTCCCCAACGACAGGCTCTGGAAGCACGCTTTCAAGGGACACCTACCCATTTTGTTGGCTACCTACAAGGAGTGGAACTGGCATCGGCGTTTGCTTCGGCAGATGCTTTTATTTTCCCTTCCCGCACGGAAACATTGGGATTGGTTTTGTTGGAAGCTATGGCGGCAGGTTGTCCGGTGGTTGCTGCTGGCACGGGCGGGATTACCGATATCGTCGAAGACGGCGTGAATGGCTACTTGTTCGACCCTGGCAACGAAGGCGGTGCGATCGAGGCCACCCAACGCTTGCTCGCCAACCAGCAAGAACGGGAGCTTATACGGCAAAATGCCCGCCAAGAAGCGGAAAAATGGGGTTGGGAAGCGGCTACCCAGCAATTACGCCGCTACTATCAAGCTGTCGTAGAAGCCCACAGTTTGGTAGCCGCCGCTTGATCGAAAACCGGGTGCGGGGAATTGGCAGAAAACCTGGCTGCTTACCAATGAATTTGTGAAGATTTATAAAGATTCGGGTTGGTGGCTGTCAGGTTTTCCATTATTTCTTCTTCTTGGAGGGGTTTTGGCTGCCAACCTGGAAGTAGAGAGGGCTACCATTGATGGGCTGGGAAACAGCTAGAGGCGGTTCGGCATGGCAGTTCTAGGCAAAATAAGATACTCTAAAGGCAGTTTCCCAAGTTTTGGGAAGGCAAGCAAGGACGTTTTGCTGGGTAGGTTGAGCATCCAATTGACTCGCCAGGGCATACCATGAATTTTTCTCCTACTGGTAGCATTTTAGCTACGCTAACCCACGGCAACCGCATGGGGGCTCTTGCCAGCCGCCTGCAGGGGTCCACGGTTTCGGAATTTATTTGTTTGCTGGATTTTATTACGGCGGAGTTTCAACAGTCTCTCCTCGCGATCGAACTGATTGATAACGAAGCGCTGGAAAATCTCCTGGAAGAGCTTTTGGATGCTTTTACCCGCAAGATTAGCCAAATTTTGGATGCGGAACGGGCAATCATTTTCTTGATTGATGAGGAACAGGGGCAGCTGTGGTCTTCCACCCATAACAGCGACAGTCAATATCAAGAGCTACGTTTGCCCTTGGATACGGGAATTGTAGGGCATGTGGCGAGTACGGGGGAATTTCTCAATCTCGCCCGTCCCCAGGAGCATCCCTTATTTAATCCGCAGGTGGATGAGTTTTTTGGTTGTGCGGCACAGACGCTCCTTTGCGCTCCTATTTACAGCAGTAAGGATACCCAGCAACGGGTGGCGGTGGTGGAGTTGTTGAACAAGGCGAAAAATTTTCCTTTTAATGAAGAAGACGAACAGACGCTAGCAACTTTTGCCGATTCCATTGGTGTTATTTTGGAAAGCTGCCAGTCTTTTTATCGGGCGGCGCGCAATCAGCGGGGGTTGAATGCGCTTTTGGAAGCGACGACGACCTTGGGAAAAAGTCTGGATTTGGAATCAACCCTGCGGGCGGTGATGGAAAGGGCGCAGGAACTGATGCAAGCCGATCGCAGTACGATCTTTTTGCTCAGTCGCGAAACCAACGAGCTGTGGACGAAGGTGGCGGCGGCGGATGGGCAGACGATGATGGAAATTCGCATTCCGGCGACGAAGGGCATTGCTGGCTATGTGGCTTCTACGGGGGAAACGGTGAATATTCCCCATGCGTACCAAGACCCGCGCTTTGACCCGACGACGGACCAACGGACGGGGTACCATACGCGCAATATTCTCTGTATGGCGCTGTACGATAGTGGGGGGGAACTGATGGGGGTTACGCAGTTGATTAACAAGCATAAGGGTAGTTTCACGAATTCAGATGAGGCGTTTTTGAAGGCGTTTAATGCCCAAGCGGGGATTGCGCTGGAAAATGCTCAATTGTTTGAAAAGGTGATGGTGGAGAAGCAGTATCAGAAGGATATTTTGGAGAGTTTGTCTGATGCTGTGATTTCTACGGATATGCAGGGGCGGATTGTGACGATTAATGAGGCGGCTTTGGCGTTGCTGGGGTGCCCTATGGATACGCAAGAAAGCGATCGCGTGGTCCGACTTTGGAAAAATCGTTTGGTGGGTCGCTTGGTTTGGGAAGTGGTGCCGGTGGAGAATTTACAATATCGCCTCTCGGATAGTTTGACCACAGGGGCGAAACACTACGTTCCGGAACAGACGCTGATGGTGGGCATATACGACGGTGGTGCCGATACGGGCAGCCATTATGCAAGTAAAGACCAAGATTGTATTCTGGCAGTTAGCGATCGCCAAAATTCCGATTTGTATATTCCCTGGGGCGACAGAACCCAAGCTGTGGTACGCATTCACCGACGCTACATCCACGCCATCGAACGCAGTATCAATCTCACGGTCAATCCCCTCACCAATCCCGAAGGCAGCGTCCGCGGCGGGTTGGTGGTTTTGGAAGATATCAGTCAGGAAAAACGCATGAAAACCACCATGCATCGCTATATGACCCCGGAGGTAGCAGAACGGGTGATGGCGCTGGGGGAAGATGCGTTGATGGTGGGAGAACGCAAGGATGTTACGATTTTATTTTCTGATATTCGTGGCTACACTACTTTAACGGAAAATTTGGGCGCTTCGGAGGTGGTAACGCTGCTCAACCAGTATTTTGAAACTATGGTTGAGTCAGTTTTTAATTACGAGGGGACGTTGGATAAGTTTATTGGCGATGCTTTGATGGCGGTTTTTGGGGCCCCTTTGCCTTTGACGGAAGACCATGCTTGGATGGCGGTGCAGTCGGCGTTGGATATGCGCGAACGCCTGGCGGAATTCAACCAACGACGCATTATCGATCGCCAGCCGACCATTCGTTTTGGCATTGGCATTAGTTCTGGGGAAGTGGTTTCGGGCAATATTGGTTCGAAAAAACGGATGGATTATACGGTGATTGGGGATGGGGTGAATCTCAGTTCTCGTTTGGAAAATGCCACTAAGGAGTACGGATGCGATATTATCATTAGCGAGTCCACCTATCAGCTATGCGGCGATCGCCTTTGGGTACGCGAACTCGATCGCATTCGGGTGAAGGGAAAAAACCAAGCAGTAGATATTTACGAACTCATTGGCGATGCTTCCCAACCCCTGGACGACAAAACCCAGGAGTTTCTTCACCTGCACCAATGCGGTCGCCAAGCCTATCTCAAACGGGATTTTTCTAGGGCTTTGTCTTATTTTGAGGCGGCGGCTGGCCTGCAGCCTCGCGATCGCACCGTACAACTGTACCGCGATCGCTGTGCCATTTATCTGCGACATCCCCCGCCGGATTCCTGGGATGGCACCTATACCATGCTGAGCAAATAGCTGTTTTGGAACTCATTTTCCCAATACAACCAACGATTTTCCATCTCCCAAAAATACTTATGAAAGATATTTCTGGATTCCTACTCAAAGTCATTATCGGTTCCACGCTGATTTCCTTTGCCATCAAACGCTTCGGTCCCTCTTTGCCCCTTGAGGCGAATTCCCTCAATGCCATTACCATCGTTATGCTACCCAGTATCTTACTGGCTCTGGCTTTGGCATGGCAAAGTAGCGATCGCAAAGTCGATCGAGTTGATTCCCGCAAAGATTCCCGCTGGTAAATCCTACGGATAGCTTTTTCCCAAATCCAGCAAGGCTTTTTTGTTTCCGGAAAATTCGCAATTCTCCAAAACTTAAAATAGCTTCTGCTGCCCGCCCCTACCAAAAGGAGTTTGGCACGTGACCTTTAGCGAATGGATTGGTTTTATCGCTCTAATTCTGTCGCTTTACGTACTTTGGCAAGTACGGCAATTTTTGCTGCTTACCTTTGCGGCAGTGACCCTGGCAACCATCCTTAATTTGCTAGTGCGGCGACTCCAAAGGTGGAACATTCCTCGTTCCCTAGCAGTGGTGCTATCGCTGCTGATATTTTTCACCGTATTTATTGGTTTTTTCTGGCTGCTGGTGCCTCCCTTTGCTTCCCAGTTGCAAGAACTAGCCAAACTGCTTCTGGGAGATGAAACCCGACCCTCCCAACTAGAACAGCAGCTCAAAGAATGGATTCGGCAACTCAGCGACATTCTTTCCCAAGAACAAATCAATAACTATATCAACATCGAGCAACTGTCCGAACAGTTACCCAATTATTTGGAGCGGTTGGCACAACAATTGCAACCGCTGTTTGAAAATCTCTGGGAACGGGGAATTAGTTTCCTTTCCGGAACCTTTGGGGTAGTGTTCAGCTTGCTATTGGTCTTTGTACTCACGATTATGTTCCTGGCACAGCCGCTGGCGTATCGACGGGGATTCATTCGCCTGTTTCCTTCCTTTTATCGCCGGCGGGTCGATGAAATTTTAGATTTATGTGAGGAAGCTCTCACTGGTTGGCTGCTGGGAATTTTGGTGAATATGACCGTAATTGCGGTTTTTAGCTGGTTGGGTTTATCCATTTTGCGGGTAGACTTGGCTTTGGCCCATGGTATTTTGGCGGGATTACTTACTTTTATTCCTAATATTGGTCCCACGTTAAGTGTAATTCCCCCCTTCGCGATCGCGCTTTTGGATTCTCCCCTGAAAGCCATTGGCGTGTTTATTCTCTACGTCATCATCCAGCAAATGGAGGGGAATTTTCTCACACCTTACGTGATGGCACAGCAAGTTTCCCTGTTGCCGGCAGTAACGCTGCTCGCTCAGGTTTTCTTTGCCACCTTCTTTGGATTTTTGGGATTGTTGCTGGCTCTGCCTTTGGCGGTGGTTGCCCAAGTTTGGCTGCAAGAATGTCTGATTAAGGATATTTTAGACCGCTGGCAGGGAAAACAACACCACCTGTCGGAAGTGAGCGATATTGAAACCATTACCCTCCCCACAGGAGATACGTCGGCTTTGACGCCGGGAGAAGAGCAGGAGTCTTCGGCTAGGGAGGAAAAATAGGGAGCGTACCGAGCTTGGGAACTAATTTTCTAGTTTCTAAGGGGAAATGATGGAAACCATAACGGCGGGAAGAACATCTCGTTAAATTTGATGGCTGCAGCTGTCCGTAAAATCCGCAATCAAAACCCCCATATATTCGGCGATTTACGCTGCAAATTGTAATTTTTATTGTGTCGGAGCGCGTCTAGTTTAAAATTGTGGGTAGCGTAATGGCTATATTGTTTCCAAAATAAAAACTTTAGCGATACTTTAGCGATGGTGCCAAAGGCACCGGCTTTACCCATCAAATTAGAATAGACGCGCCCGTAGGGTGGGCATTGCCCACCCTACGGTTATGTGGTTTGATCGATCGGATATTACCGGCTCATGACTTCCCAACCAAATTGTGCGTTGGTGGAGAAATTTGCTATAACCGGCAATAATAGGGTCTTTAAACAGTGCTGGATTCATTAACAATCTCTAATATTCTCTACTTTTTGCTTTAATGCTTTATATGCTCCCCCCCCG
>NZ_LNDC01000146.1 GCF_001870905.1 Geitlerinema sp. PCC 9228 | reverse complement strand
ACTATCGGCTCTTGGTCTAGCCACTACTACGGGAACCTGGCTGTTCCCAAGCCCCGTCGCTTTAGCGCGGGGTCAGTGACTTTTTGCTACCAACTCTTTTCCTTTTTTACAAGAGATAGAGACGTTTCCAGGAGATTTTGGGTTTCCCATCAGCTGTCCGCCGTTCAAAACAGGAGCGCGAACCAAACCGGAAAAATCGGGTGATAAACTCTAAGAAAACCTAAAAGCCACCCCAAACTGCGATCGCGTCTGGCAATAAAAATGCCAACATAGAAAAACACTGCCTGTAGAAAACCGATTGCATTAAGACCAACTATGGCTAAGAAAAAAAGCGACCGTCAATGGAAAGGATTTGGTTCGCCCACCTCTAGCGTAGCCTCCGGCGTCCAAAAATTGCAGAAGCACCTGCACAACCAAGATTGGCAAAAAGCCAACGAAGTCCTGCAAGACCTGCAAGAACAATTTCCCAAACATCCCGATGTCTTGGCAGCAGCAGCCAATGTGGCCCAACAACAGGGAAACACCGTCGAATACGAACATGCCTGCAAGCAACTGTTGGAGGTCAGTCCCCACAACCCAGATGCAGCTTTGGGACTGGCAGGGGGATATTTAGCCAACCAACGTCCCATGTTGGCTTTGAAAGCTTTTCACGATTTCCTTGACCAATATCCAGACCACGACTACGCTTCCCAAGTGCAGGAAACTGTCGAGAGATTGGAATCGGAAAAAGAAGGCATTCTCTCTGAAATGGGGTTAGAAGGGGAAAATGCTGAAGAAATTGCCCGCCTGCACGAGCAAGTGATGTCCTTAATTGCCTACAGGCAAATCGAATCCGCACGCGCTATGGCGGAAAAACTAGTACAGCGTGCGGAAAATTTCATCCCCGCCCACAATAACTTCAGTCTGTGCTGTTGGATGGATAACGATGCCGAAGCCGCGATCGCTGCCGCTGCCAAGGTGCTAGAAATTGATGAAAACAACGTCCACGCCCTATCCAACCTAGCACGCTTTTGCTGTTTGTCCGGAGATACGGAAAACGCCCGGTATTATGCCGAACGCCTCAAAAGCATCCCAGTAGACAATACAGACCATTGGATCAAGCAAATGGAAGCATTTGCCTATTTGGGTGACGATGAAAACATTGCCGAAATTTACGAAACGGCCAAGAAACACGTCAAACTGGAAAAATGTCCCTCCCTGCTTTTGCACCTAGCGGCAGCCGCTCAAATGCGCCTCGGTCGCATGCACAGAGCCAGAGATATTTGGCAGCGAGCTTTAAAAAACAATCGCAACGAAACCTTGGCGCGGGAAAACTTAGAAGATGCCAAAAAATCCGTCAGCGAACGCCACGCTCCTTGGTTCTTCACCCTGGAAAGTTGGATCGATCGCCATTATATTTACGAAATGCAAGATATGTTAAAACAGCGATCTTCCCAAGCATCGGAAGATGAAGATGATGCAGAAAGGGAACGGCAGGTTTTGCAGGAATTCCTCCAGAAATATCCCTCAATCGAGAAAATTATCCCCATGTTGCTCGATCGCGGCGATCCGAAAGGCCGACAATTTGCCCTCTATTTTGCCAGCACCGCCAAAACCCCAGAATTACTCCAGGCACTCAAAGACTTTGCCCTGAGCTCCCGAGGTCCCGACGATATGCGGTACGAAGCCGCCAGGATTGCCTCCGACTACGATTATATCCCAGCCGGTTCCGTGCGCATGTGGTTGCGCGGGCAGTGGCAAGATATTTATTTAATGAACATGGCCATCACCACCCAACCGCGACCCGTGAACCATGCTTCCGAAACAACGGAATTGCTCACCCAGGCAATTCAAGCTCTGCATAATGGGGAGGGCACCAAAGCCGAACCTTTACTAAAAGAAGCCCTCGAACAAGAACCAGAGGCACCAGATTTGCGGTTTAATTTAGCCATGGCTTACAAACTGCAAGACCGGGAAGAAGAATACAACCAACTGATAGAAGCACTTTATCAAAACCATCCCAATTATACTTTCGGACGGATTGCTTTTGCGGAACTTCGCCTACGAGAAGGTCGTATAGAAGCCGCACGCGAAATTCTAAGCCCCATGTTGGGTTGGAAAGAGTTCCACGTTCAAGAATGGTCGTTTTTCTGCCACGTACAAGTAGAAGCGGCGGCGGCAGAAGATAATTTGAGCAGCGCTCGCAATTGGTTGGACATGTGGGAACAAGCGAATCCAGACGATCCGGGGGTGCAAACCTGGAAAAATCGACTGTCTCAGCTAGAATCGCTGAGTTAGGCAGGGATTTTCTAGGGCGCCATAAGTTCTTCTTAATCACAAGGTTGGTTTTGCAAATATGGTATTACAGTAAACATAAGGTTCCCTCGCTATTGTGTACCGTCGATTGAATGGGAAGGCTTGATTTATGAAGATCCACGAATTTAACCGATGCTATCGGGTGTTGGGGCTGAAACCAGGCGCTTCCCTAGAGGAAGTCAACCGTGCCTACAAACAATTAGCCTTGCGCTGGCATCCCGACCGCGTTTCTGCAGACCAACCCCACTTGCAACGGGAAGCTCACGAAAAGTTACAAGAAATTAACGATGCCAGAGACCGCTTGCGGGATGTTCTGGAACGCAATGGCGATCGTTCTACCAGAGGCGAAACAGCCACCAAAAGCCGCAAGGAACATCGCCAATCCCAGCCTTCCTCGCATGGTGGTCCCAAACGTTCTCGCCACCATTCCCACCACCGTACCCAACGACAATCGAGACCCAATCGCCACACGGCTGAATACCGCCAGCAAGCTGCCCAACAAGCGGCTTCCGAACGTGCCCAACGGGAAGCTGCCGTACGCGCGCGCCGTCAAGCGGAAGCGGCTTCCCAACAGGCGCGCCAACAAGCTCGTGCCACTGCCAACCGCAAGTCCAAACCAACTTTTCGTCGCGACCTCACAGGGGTCAACCTGCAAGGGGCGGATTTGAGCGAGAAGGATTTATCCCGCAGCAATTTGCAAAATGCCAATCTCAGTCGAGCCGATTTGCGCGATAGTTTCTTGCACAATGTGAATTTAGACGGTGCCAATTTGGAGGGAGCTAATCTTTTCCGGGCTAATTTATTGGAGGCTTCTTTGATGAATGCTAATTTACGGGGCGCCAATTTAATTGGTGCTGATTTTAGCGGTGCTGACTTGCGTGGTGCTGACCTGCGCGATGCCAAAGTGGGAACGAAAGACCGTTTGTTTATTAAGATTACGGGGGCGAATTTGACGGGGATGATTTTACCGGATGGAAGTGTTCATAAGTGATGGTTTTGCTTGGTTTATTATAAAAACACAAAGGTACAAAGAACAATAAGGAGGATAAACAGAAACTTAAAGATATTTCGTTATGGTTTTTTTGTTGATTTTTTTGAGGATAGAATATATAAATAAAAGCGATCGCGCGGGAGGCAAGATTTGATGGTTCGGGTGGTTCGCCAGCCACAGATGATGTTGGAAGAATTTTTATACCAAATAGCCGTGGATGGCGAATATCCAATGCAGCTGTTTCGTGGTGACGCGCACATTATTTCCCCGGCTTTTCCAGAATTGGATTTGACCGCAGAACAGGTCTTTGCAGCCGGAGAATAGAAAGCTTTTACCAGGAAATTTGTATGTATTTTGTTAGTACAGAAAAATATTTTCGGGCAGCTTAGATGTTTGGGTAAAGACGCCTCAATTGCCTCCCCTTTTTTATGACGATTTAAAATAAAATCGCCCTATGTATTTACTACAATACCATCAATTAAAAAATTTGTCAAGATTTTTCCCACGTGCCATTCTTTATCCAATTCTCAGATAGCGCTCTGCCAACATTCAGGAATACCTCCCAGTATAGGAGATAGAAACGCGATCGCTGTCTGCCGCGATCGCTTGTGGTTATTGCTATCATTGGGAGACACCTGCGATGAAAACCATTTTCAAAATCGCGATCGCTTCTTCATCAACCGTTGCCCTGATTGTCGGTGGCTTAATCTTACGCGCCGGTGGATGGGAAAACTTCAAACTGCAAAACTTTCACCTCACCCAACACTTCCACGACCAAAGCCAAGAACTGGGAGACTTACGCAAACAAAACGCCAACCCAGAAAAAAATAGCCGCATCAACCTCGACCAACTGAAAAACGGCGGACCGCCGAAAGATGGCATCCCCAGCGTAGACGATCCCAAATTCGACACCGCCGAAACCACCCCCTTCGACAAAGAAGAAAAAGTGATTGGCGTGGTTGTCAACGGTGAAGCCAAAGCCTATCCCTACGGCATTTTAAACTGGCATGAAATCGTCAACGATAGCATCGGCGGTACCAACGTCAGCGTTACCTACTGCCCTTTATGCGATACAGCCGTGGTGGTGGAAAGGGGAGATACCACTTTTGGCGTTTCTGGCAAACTCTATCAAAGTTGCTTGGTCATGTACGACCGCAGCGACGATAGCTTATTTGCCCAACCTTGGGCGCTAGGGGTGGTTGGTCCGCAAGTCAACGAAACCTTGCCACGGGTTCCGGCGGTGAAAACGACATTAGGCGCTTGGTTAGAAAAACATCCCGACAGCAAAATTCTCTCCACCGATACCGGATATCAAAGAGCATACCAAGAATATCCCTACGGTAGCTACTATACAGACAGTCGCCTCATTTTCCCGGTTCGCAACCAAGACCAACGCGACCAACATCCCAAGGAACTTATCAGCTATATTTGGCAAAGCAGCAACGCTACCCCTCACAATGAGTTTGCGGGGGATAGCCATAAGTTCGTTCATCAAAATATGAAAGAAATTGGGCAAAAAGAGGTGCAATTGGGCGATCGCACGGTTATTGCTCGCTGGGACGAACAATTACAAACGGTTATTGTCGAAGACCGTCAGGGCGATCGCATTCCCACCTCCCCAGCTTTTGCTTTTGTATACCCCGCTTTCTTCGGCAACAGTCAATAAAATTGCATTATTTTTATCCAATTTTTCTGGGAAGAATTCCTGGCATTCTGTCTATGGAAATTCAGTAAAAGTAGGGTGGGCAATGCCCACCCTACCGGATGGCTTGTTTGTACCCCATGTTTTTCAAATCTTTTTGGGAAGAATCTCTAGATTTTTCTATGAAAGAAGTGTTTTGTTATTTTGGTATTATCCACTCCACCCAATGAGCGATCGCTATCTCCCAAATAAATTTCTTGGTGTACTAGACAAAATCGGATGGTTGTTTTATAATAAAGGGTACATAGGGTGAGGGAACTTGCCGTAAAAAAGGGGGAGTTGAATGGGACACTCCAACCCAAACATCTAACCTGCGCGAAAATATTTTTATTATTTTTGCCCTGCCTAGATGTTTGAGCGAAACGTCTGCAAAAATGCTATTTCCCCTACCTGGGGCAGGGAGAAAAATTTTCTTTACCCCAAAAATTTATAAAATTGTTTGTATTTTTAATTTACCAGCACCGGAGGATTTTGTCAATACTCTGGCGCGATCGCATTGCCATCATTCATCGCCACCACTGTCAGTTTCCTCCTGTTGTTCCGTTTTAGAACTTTCCTGCCAGGTTCCCTTGGATTCCGCCGCGCGTCTGGTTGGGCGTTGGGGAAACGAGTACACCGATTTTTGCGGAGAAACAGGTTCCAAATGCCGCGACGATTTCGATGGTTGGGATTTGGTCTTCTCGCCGCGCCGTCGTTGGGAAGCTTTTTCTTCCGAAGTTTGGGCAGCAATCACTTCGTAGAGAATCGCTTGCTTGTCGTTTTGGGAACCTTTGCGCAAAACCCTACCCAGGCGTTGGATATGTTCCCGCTTGCTGGCAGTTCCCGATAAGACGATCGCAATTTTGGCATCGGGAACGTCAATGCCTTCGTTGAGAACTTGAGAAGCCACCAAGGTTTTGTAGCTTCCCTGACGGAAGTTTTGCAAAATCTCGTGTCGTTCTTTGACAGGGGTTTGATAGGTGATAGCAGGAATTAAAAATTCTTGGGAGATGCGGTAGACCGTGGCGTTGTCGGCAGTAAAGATAAGCGTTCGTTCGGGATAGTGTTGGGCGAGTAAGTCTGCCAAAACACGAATTTTGCCATCGGTTCCTAGCGCGATCGCTTTAGCTTCCCGATGGGCTAACATGGCGCGGCGACCTTCCGCAGAACGGGCACTAGCTTGCACGAACCGCTGCCATCCTTGTAAGCTACCAAGGGAGATTTTGGATTTTTGCAGAAAGCGATCGCGTTCTTGGATGAGTTCGTTGTATTTGTCGCGTTCTGCTTGGGAAAGATTTACCTTAATTTGCACCAACTCGTGGTTGGCTAGGGCATCTCCAGCCAGTTCGGCGGCAGTGCGGTTGTAAACTTCCGGACCAATCAAATACTGCAAATCCGCATGTTTGCCGTCGGTACGTTCTGGGGTAGCGGTCAATCCCAAACGATAGGGCGCGATCGCATATTCGGCAATAACGCGATTGAAATCTGTCGGTAAGTGATGGCATTCGTCAAACACAAGTAAGGCATAGCGATCGCCCAAGTTTTCTGCATGAATAGCGGCGCTGTCGTAGGTAGCCACCAAAATCGGCGAGCGATCGCGGGAACCACCGCCAAGCAACCCAATTGACCTATCCGGGAACGCCGCTTCCAAGTGAGCGTACCACTGATGCATTAAATCCAACGTCGGCACCACCACCAACGTACTGCGGGGGGTTGCTTGCATCGCCAGTTGCGCCAAATAGGTTTTTCCCGAAGCCGTGGGAAGCACCACCACTCCCTGACGTTGCGATCGCTTCCAAGCCGCCAAAGCTTCTTGTTGGTGGGGATAGGGCGACATTTCCCAACTGGGAACCAACGCCAACGGCATAAACCCTTGTGCCTCATCCGCAAAATTGGTAGATTCCGCACGCAAAGCCTCCACCAAAGCACGATAGCAAATGGCTGGGGCGCGAAATTTTTCCACGCGATCGTCCCAGGTAAAAAAATCAATCCAGGCTTTCCCTTTTGGTGGTGGATGGAGAAGCAATGTACCGCGATCGTATGTTAGCGTTGGGGTTCTACGAGGCATAAAATTTGTGCATTCTTTTGTGGGGTGTTCCCGGTACGAAACGCGCTAGTTGCTCGAACAGTCAATAGCTCATTGTACTGGTTTGGCGGGCATTGATTCAGCATATAGCATAGAAAAATCAAATGTAAATATACATAGACCTGCCCGCACCATCACCTCTTAAAATGTTATAGATAGAAATAATCACCAGAAAAAATATTCCCAGTTGGTTCTTTATGTCTGCAAATTCAAAACCCCGCGCTTCCCTTCCCCCGAAACTAATTATCGGTTTGGGCAAATTTGTCTGGACCCGCATGTGGCATATTATGATGTCCAAACTGGCACCGCGCAACCGTTCTGGAGAATACAAGCGACCGGAAAGCGAATTTCGCAATTGGATAAGCAAAGATGCCAATTCTCCTCACCTAGCAGCATCGGAACGCTATCAATTAATTGTGGGCATGAGCTGTCCTTGGGCGCACAGAACCTTGGTGGTGCGTGCCTTGAAAGGCTTGCAAGATTGTATTTCGGTGGATTTGGTTTATCCCGACCCGTTGGCTGGGGGTTGGGTATTTGCAGAAGAAAAAGATGGTTGCCAGCGTTTGGCGGATTTTTATCAGAAACTGCAACCGGGATATACAGGTCGTGCCACCGTACCGGTTTTGTGGGATAAGGAAAAACAAGCGATCGTCAATAACGAAAGTGCCGAAATTATTGTGATGCTAAACGCGGCATTGAATGAATTTGCGCAAAATCCAGATTTAGATTTATATCCAGAATCGTTACAAACAGAAATCGATACTTGGAACCAGAAAATATACGAAACCGTAAACAATGGCGTATACCGCTGCGGTTTTGCACAAACCCAACAGGCATACGATCGCGCCTGTGCGGACTTATTTGCTACCCTGGATGAAATTGATTCCGTACTGGCAACGCGGCGATATTTGTGCGGGGATAAACTTACTCTAGCAGATGTACGTCTGTTTACCACATTGTTGCGGTTTGATGTCGCCTACTACGGTCTTTTCAAATGCAATCGCCGCCGCATTCGCGATTACCAGCATCTGTCGGGATACTTGCGGGATATCTACCAGTTGCCTGGGGTTCGGGATACTTGCGACAGAGAACAGGTGAAAAAAGACTACTACGGCAATCTATTTCCCCTCAATCCCGGGCAAATTATTCCCACAGGACCGGATATGGAGGATTTGCTAGAACCCCACCAGCGGGAATGGGTAGAAAAAACGGTTCGTTCGTAAAGAGGATGATTTTTTAGATCGCTTGGCAGCCACGTACAACAGCTTTTCTTCTAAAAAAGATTTTCAAAACCATCCGGATGGAAACCCTTTTGATAGAAAATACTTGGTAGATTCAAGAGATGAAACAGAGAGGTTATCTTGAGGTAAAGATGCGATCGCTTATCGCGAATCAATTCTACGTGTTTTCACGGGAAATTTTGTTTGTAAATTGTTACTGCATTTTCATGATTGTCATATTTGGGACCAGAGTTGGTTAGACGATATCCCATCTACAACCAGAAACCTGGTTTCTTTGACCGTCTTCCTTTCCAGAGAAGTCAAGGTCCATAGTTTTCGTTTTCGGATTTTCATCGTATGGATGCCGTACAAAGACCATTTTTGAAGAAATATTTGGAAGAAAAAGTTGTTTTTGAAAAGTTTTGTATTGCCATAAAAACTTACTTTCGATTCAAATTTTAAAGCCAAAAAATTTCATACAAAGGTTGACGAAGACTGATAGATCGAGTTACTATTAGGCAGAAAACAAAAAAATAATTTTAGTTTGCCAAAAACAGACTAAAAATTCTCTCATTGGGTGATACTCATCAGGAAAAAGTCTGGGAAATTTCAATCTACCTGCACCAAAACAATTCCCTTACCGTTATGTCCTCGCGGAGACTTCACCATGAGTAAGATATACTCTCCTATCAAATTTAAATTGTCCCAAAGTTTCCCTACTCGCAGCAATGTTCCCCCATCAAACTCATCTTCTGCTGGTTACCAAGCCATTTTATTGACCCAGCCGTAGAAGACCATCAAACCTTGATGGCAGGTTTGGTTCCCGGAACCCAAGCCGTCTTGCTGGATGCCAAGCAGAATGGTATCGAACAAATTAGCGAAATCCTACAATATCACAGCCAGCTACAAGCGATTCACATTATCGCTCACGGTTCCCCTGGTTGCATTTATTTAGGCAACAGCGTTCTCAATCGCCACACCCTCCCTCGCTACCAAAAGCAATTGCAAGGTTGGCAGTCGGCATTAGCGGAAGATGCCGATATCTTGCTGTACGGCTGTCGAGTAGCTGGAGTAACTCGCAATGCTTCCTTTTTAGAGAAACTAGCCACTTTCACCCAAGCTAATATTGCCGCCAGTACCAGCATATAACCGGCAATCCCGAGCAAGGTGGCAACTGGAACTTGGAAGTACAGGTGGGAAATGTTACTTCCCAGTTGGCACTGACAGAAGCAACGCAACAGGCATACACCAGTACGCTAGCACCCACCATCACCAATAGCAGCATCTCCACAACCGATAGCGGAATTTTAGCCATTGGTGAAGAACTCGATATTCTATTAGATGCCGATGAAGATTTAGCGGTAAGTGGCACCAATCCCGAACTAGAACTAGACATTGGTGGTACCAACCGCACCGCACTTTTTGACAGCATCAACGCTAGTGGCAACGCTGCTTTTACGTATACCATTCAAAATGGAGACACCGACAGCGATGGCATTCAAGTCTCTGGGATTACCGTCAATGGTTTGCAAGGAGCAAGTAGCGGTTCTCCTTTAAACATCAGTGGCTTCACATTCCCAGAAACTTTAGGCGTGGATGCCGATGGCACACCACCAACAATTAACAGTGTCAGTACGACAGCTACCGGTCCTTTAAACGCTGGCGATACCATCAATATTAAGGTAGACGCTGACGAAGATTTAAGCGAAGGCTCTGGTACGCCTACACTAGAGCTAGCGATAGGTGGCATTACTCGCACGGCGAACTTCACTAGTATTGATGGCAATAGCGACGCCATTTTCACTTATACAGTTAAGAACGGTGATGAAGGAAATATCAATGTTGCCGCTGTGAATCCTGGAACCGACGGTTTGGAAGGCGACAATGGCAACGACCTAGATACCAGTAGCTTTAGCGGCTCATCTCTTGGCGTAACTGCTTCCACACCTCCCGTTATTACCAACATTACCACCTCCAGTAGTGGTCCGTTAGTTGATGGAAACACGCTCGAGATTACCGTAGATGCCAACGAAGATATTAGCGGCACAAATGGCGAACTGAGTATCGATATTGGTGGCACAACTGAAACAATTACCTCGAATACAATTACTGCTGGTAATGCTGTATTTGAATACACCGTACAAGCTGCAGATAATGATAGCGACGGTGTAGAAGTCTCTGGCATTACAGTGAACGATTTGCAAGATGCAGATAGTAATCCGTTAGATGCTAGTAGCTTTGTCTTCCCCGAAAATCTCGGCGTCAATATTGATGCTGCGGCACCGGAAATTATTAACATTACATCTGATAGTGCTGGTTCTACCCTATCGACTGACGAAACGCTAACCATCACTGTAGATGCTAACGAAGAACTAATTGGTGGGGGAACAGGGTCTACACTTACCTTAAATATTAATACTACCCCATCTACCCCATCTACTGCTGACTTTAGCAATATTGATGCTAATGGAAATGCTGTGTTTACCTATGATATCAAGGATGGGGATAACGACAGCGATGGTATTGAAGTAGATAGCATTAGTGTTGGTAGTTTGACAGATGCCGCTGGTAACCCTCTCCAAGCTACCTTTGCTGGTTTTCCTCAAAATATCAGTGTCGACGCTGACACCGACCCCCCAGAAATTTCCAATATTACCTCCGATGATGCTGGTTCTACCCTAGCTGTCGGCGATACCCTGACCATAACCGTCGATGCTGACGAAGAACTCAACAAGGGGAGTGGCAATCCTGATTTAGAACTAAATTTTAGCGGCAGCGGTACAACTGGAAACGCCATCTTTGACAGCATCAATGCTAGTGGAGATGCTGTGTTTACCTATGATATCAAGGATGGGGATAACGACAGCGATGGTATTGAAGTAACTTCTGTTACCGCTAGTGGCTTGGAAGATGCTGCTGGCAACGAGCTCGATCCAAGTACTTTTACCCTCCCTCAAAACATTAGTGTCAATGCCGATACTGAGGCACCTACCATTAGCAATATCATCTCAACGCCTAATAGCGGTACCTTGGAAGTTGGTGATACGTTAAGCATCAATGTCGATGCTAGCGAAGTTCTATCGGAAGGCAGTGGCACGCCGCAACTCACTTTAGATGTTGGCGGTACCGATCGCACGGCTAATTTCGATAGTATTGTCAGTAGTAATAGTGCTCTGTTCACCTACACAATCCAAAGTGGAGACAATGATAGTAATGGCATAGCGGTCAAATCTGTTACGGCAGGTGGATTGCAAGACGACGTTGGTAACGAACTCGATCCGAGTACCTTTACCTTTCCAGCCAATTTGGGCGTAAACGCAGATACAGCTCCTGTCATTAGTGATATTACAGCTACCAACACCGATTCTATTCTCGGCAGCGGCGATACGCTCACCATCGAAGTCGATGCCAACGAAGATTTAACTAAGGGAAGCGGCACCCCCAAAATGACGCTCGACATTGGCGGCAATACCCGTACGGCTAGCTTTGACAGTCTCAATAGTGGTAATGCCGTCTTTACTTACACCCTCGATACTGGAGATAACGATAGCGATGGCATTGAAGTAACTTCTGTAACTCCCGGTACTAACGGTTTGGCAGATGCCGGCGGCAACGATTTGGATGTTACCACCTTCGGCTTCCCGGTCAATCTTGGCATCAACAGTAATACGATCGCTCCTACAATTACCGATGTTATTTCTTCTCCCAGCACTGGGGCTTTTGGGGTTGGCAGCACCTTAACGATTACGGTCGATGCTTCTAAAGAACTGATTCAGGGAACAGGTACGCCAGAAGTTACGTTAGATATTGGCGGTACCACCCGTACAGCTACCTTCGACAGCATTGCCAGCGGAAATGCAAAATTTACCTACGATATCCAGGCGGGAGACAATGACAGCGATGGTATTGAGGTCACAGCAGTTACCCCTGGAACTGACGGTTTGGAGGATGCGGCTGGAAACGATTTGGATAGTAGCGGCTTTACCGGCAAAAATCTGGGGATTAACGCCGATACAGTAGCACCTACCATTGCTGCCGTCACTGCTTCTCCCAACAGCGGTACCCTAGCAGTGGGCGATACGTTGGCAATTACAGCCGATGCAGATGAAGATTTAATTGTGGGAAGTGGTTCGGCATCGCTGGAACTGACTGTTGGCGGTACGACTCGCACAGCCAACTTCAGGGAAATCAACGCTGGAAATGCGGTTTTTGAATACACCATTCAAAGTGGCGATAACGATGACAACGGTATTGAAGTTGCGGGAATCAATCCCGGTGCGGATGGGTTGCAGGATGTCGCTGGCAACATCTTGGATAGTACTAGCTTTACTGGTGAGAATTTAGGGGTCAATGCAGAAACCGATACCGCTACCAGCGAACCCACGACTCCTACGAACGAACCTCCCAGTATCGACCATATCAGCCTCGAACGAAAGGTTCCTGCAAACGGTCAAATTCCGGTTGGTTTAGAAATCTTTGCAGAAGTCTTTTCCGACCCGGAAGGAGCTTCCCTCAGTGCCGTTCGCATCAACGATCTGCCGGATAACGGTACGCTGCTGTTGGATGGAGAGTCGGTAAGTTCCGGGCAAATTATTGCTGCTAGCGAATTGGATACGTTGGTACTCGAACCCGATGAAGGGTTTACCGGAACGATCCGCTTTCGTTGGAATGCTTCCGATGGAGAACGTTTTTCGCTGTTCAACAAGAGTTTGGAAATCGACGTACAGCAAACGGATGATGCTGGTGGCGGCAATACTGGTGGTGGTGGCGGCACCGACGGTGGTTTTGATGGCGGTACTGGCGGCGGTACTGGCGGTAGCGGCGAAATTGTCGGTTCCAACGGTAACGATGTTCTCGACGGAACGCCAAACAACGATATCTTGATTGCCCTTGCTGGCGATGATAAAGTTGCTGGTTTTTCTGGTAACGATCGCATGGAGGGAGATGCTGGTAACGATACTTTGAACGGCGATCGGGGAGAGGATAGCCTCAACGGCGGCGATGGTGCTGACGAACTGTTTGGCGGTCCAGGCAACGACCTATTCCAGGGTGGCAACGGCAACGATGTGCTGAATGGCGATGTCGGCGATGATGCCATGGCTGGTGGCGGCAACAACGATCTGATTATTAGCGGACCCGGCAACGATATTGTCAGCGGCAATGACGGCAATGACACGATTTTTGGTGGTCAAGGGGCCGATGTTCTCAATGGAGACAACGACGACGATACGATTTTTGGCGGTCAGCAAGCGGATGTTGTAGCTGGTGGTGCAGGGAACGATTTCCTCAGCGGCGATTTTGGCGAAGATGTCCTCAGTGGCGGGGAAGGGCAAGATCGTTTTCTATTGCGTACGGTTACTGGTCCGGACATTATTACCGATTTTGAAGATGGGGTGGATTCGCTGATGTTACCTACCGGTACGTTCCCTTTGCAACCGAATGGGTTGACTTTTGCGGATTTGAATATCATTCAAGCACCAGGAGGTACGGTGGTGCTGTTTGAGGGCAATGCTATTGCAGGTCTCACCGGTATAGACGCTACCACAGTTACGGAGGAGGATTTTGAAGAGGTTTCGAGTTTGTAGAATCTGAGACTTGCTTTTAAGAGATGGTTTCTCAAAGATAGCGATCGCGTGAATTTCCCCAACTCCCCCCTTCGACAGCTTCAGGGCAAGCCTTGGAAAGGGGGGCTTTTTCTTGCGATTGCTTGCATGATTTGTATAGAATTTCCCATTTCCAGGATTGTCGATTGCCCCTACCTGTCAACTCCAGCATCCCCTTCATCGCCACATGCCAATTCATAAGTTAAGTTGTACTCGTATTGCCTATTCGTTTAGAAATTGAAATAACCAGTGGAAGCCTAGACTGCCGTTTAAGAGGAGAAACGGCTTTAAGGCAGGGGTTTAGCTAGCGTAGGTGGCTAGAATTAGTAGATAGCTGGGACCGATAGTTTGGGAACTTTTCCAATAGGAAGGAGTTCTAACGAGGTGTAGGATAGTAAAGGTAAAAAAATGCAACAAATTCTGAAGGGATTTACAGATTTTTACGTACCCATGCGTTTACAAAACGTTGGTCAACTTTGCTTGAACTAAAAATTAAATAGCGATAAAATACGGTAATTAAACCTTTTTTAAAATATATTTTAAGACAGTTATTTGCTGTTTTGGGAGGTTTTTATCTTTTTTAGGGTATTTTTTGTCAGCAAATAAAGCCAACAACCTCAGAAAAAGCCCTTTTATAGTAAAAATATTAAAATATAAATTTTCTTTTACTAAAAGCTTGACGGGAGAATCAAAAGAAAGGTATTATTGATGCAGAAAAATAATTTTTTTCAAACTGATCCGTATAAGCTCAGTTTTTTTCCGTACAAGTACGATTTGTACTTGTATCTAAGCAAACTAAAGTTTTTTGTACAGTTTTCCTATGAATCGGAGATTTGCCATGAGTCAGATTTACTCAAATTCCACGCTTCTTAGCAGGCAGAGTACGCGCGTTGCCACTGTTGCTCCAAGCGATGTACCTTCGTTCAAATCGCTTTCCACCGGTTACCAAGCCATTGCTTATTGACCCAGCCGTAGAAGACCATCAAACCTTGATGGCAGGTTTGGTTCCCGGAACCCAAGCCGTCTTGCTGGATGCCAAGCGGGATGGCATTGAACAGATTAGCGAAACCTTACAGAACTACAGCCAGCTGCAATCGATTCACATCATCGCTCACGGTTCCCCTGGCTGCATTTATTTAGGCAACAGCGTTCTCAATCGCCACACCCTCCCTCGCTACCAAAAGCAATTACAAGGTTGGCAGTCGGCATTGGCAGAAGATGCCGACATTTTGCTGTACGGCTGTCGGGTAGCTGGAGTAACTCGCAATGCTTCCTTTTTAGAGAAACTAGCCACTTTCACCCAAGCTAATATTGCCGCCAGTACCAGTAACCGGCAATCCCGAGCAAGGTGGCAACTGGAACTTGGAAGTACAGGTGGGAAATGTTACTTCCCAGTTGGCACTGACAGAAGTTGCTCTGCAAAATTATGCTGCCATTTTGGCACCAAGCATTACCAATAGCAGTATCTTCACCAATAACAGTGGTACTTTAACCCTCGGTGACGAGCTGGAAATTATTGTAGATGCCGATGAAGATTTAGAAGATGGTGGCGATGACCCCGTAATAGCATTAGACATTGGTGGTACGAGCCGAACAGCAACTTTTGACAGTATTAACAGTAACGGCAATGCTGTTTTCAAATACAGCATTCAAAATGGAGATAGTGATAGCGATAATATAGAAGTTTCCGATCTGACCGTTAATGATTTGCGAGGTGTAAACAGTAAGGAAGATTTAGACCCTAGTGGTTTTACATTTCCTGAAACCTTGGGAGTAGATGCTGACGGGGTTCCTCCTGTTATTGATAACAGTAGCATAACTGTATTGTCTACTACAGATCCCAACGACCTTAGCTCTGCCGTAGCTGATAGTATACAGAATGGTGGCACTATAGATATCAAGGTAGATGCTGACCAAGATTTAACCAAAGGTACCGGTACACCTACTTTGGATTTAATTGCAGGTAGTGTCGCCCGAACTGCTAACTTTGCCAGTATTGATGGTAATGGCGATGCTATTTTTAGCTATACTGTCCAGGATGGCGATCAAGGAAACATCATAGTTTCAAATGTTAATCCGGGAACCAATGGTTTAGAAGATGAAAATGGTAATGATTTAGATGTAAGTGCCTTTAGTGGTCTAGACATTGGGGAAGTTGCTGATACAGCTCCTATCATCAGTAGCATTACAACATCAAGTAGTGGTACTTTGGGTCCGAACGATACTCTAGAAATTGTTGTTAGTGCTAGTGAACCCCTTGAGGGTAATAATGATGCAACTATCACACTTCGACTCGACAAAAATGATGGTACTACTACGAATACAGATGTGAATGCTGATGGCATTTCTGGTGGTAATGCTACATTTGAACTCGATCTTAGCACACTTTCAAATGATATAAATGATAGCAACGGTATAGATGTCGACAGTATTGACCTCTCTGCTGGAGGCTTAACAGATAGTAGTGGTATTTCTTTAGTACAGGGTAGTTTTACCTTCCCAGAAAATCTAAATGTTAACTTTGATACGACCAGTCCTACAATTACTAGTGTTTCTACCTCTAGTACCGGACCTCTAGGTGTTGGCGATCTCTTAACCATCATTGTAGATGCGAATGAGGATTTGGTTGATGAAGGGAACAATGCAGATCCGAAACTCGTTTTAGAAGACTTAGATGGAGATACAGGGGATTCTGAAGAAGCAAATTTCGTCACTATTAACAGTGACGGAAATGCCGTATTTACTTATACTATTCAAAGTGGAGACAACAATCCCAATATTCAGGTCGAGAGTTATTCTAGCGGTACAACCACCGATCCAACTCCAACAACTGATACTACTTTGACAGATGGTGTAGGTAATAGTAGCACCGGTAACACAATCGATGGTACGACTCTAACTAGTACGGAGCTTGGTATTGCAGCGGATACAACGTCTCCTCAAGTGGATTCTATCAAAACTTCTAACACTGGTACATTAGTTGCTGGTGATACCCTAACAATTACTGTAGATGCCAATGAAGACCTATTGGAAGGTAGTGGCACTCCTTCTCTAGAACTAGAAGTTGGCAGTAAAACAGAAACTGCAACCTTTAAAGAAATCAACAGTAGTGGCAATGCTGTCTTTGAATATGAGGTCCGGGATGGCGACAACGACAGCGATGGCATCGAAGTGACCGCACTAAATCCTGGCACAAATGGTTTAGAAGATAAAGCCGGTAATGACCTCGATGTAATTACCGGCTTCACCTACCCAGTCAATCTTAATGTCAATGCCGATGCCAAGGCTCCTACAATTAATGCCATCACTTCTGCTGATAGTGGAAGTACGTTAGAAGTTGGCAATGAGCTCAACATTACTCTAGATGCAGATGAACCCCTGCTTAACAATGGCACTGCCAAACTTACTTTAAATATTGGTGGGACTGTTCGTACTGCCAGCTTCAGCCAGATCAACGGCGATAATAACGCTGAATTCACTTACACGATTCAGAACGGTGACCAGGATAATAACGGTGTCTTAGTCACTGATATCGATCTCGATCCGAATGGTTTGGAAGATGACCAGGGGAACGATCTAGATACAAAAACTGGCTTTAACTTCCCAGTCAATCTTGATGTCAATGCCAATGACAACACTTCTCCCAAGATTACTAAACTGACTCCTTCTCCTGATAGCGGTACGCTAGCTGCTGGCGATACGCTAGAAGTTGCTGTAACAACTGATGAAGAAATCCTAGAACCCAGCGGTGCCGATCCCACCCTGACACTAACTTTTAGTGATAGCGGTACTACTGGCACTGCTAGTTTTCAGGAAATTGATAGTGACGGCAACGCTATCTTTACCTATGAAATTACAAACGACGATGAAGACACAAATGGTATTGAAGTCACTTCCTATAACTCTGGTACGCCTCCTTTACAAGATGCATCCGGTAACTCAGTTGACACCGATCTAAGTAACATAACAATAAATCTTGGAGTCAATGTTGATGGAATTGCTCCTACAGCTGATAGCGTTACTTCTTCACCAAACAGCGGTGTACTGGCAGCTGGCGATTTACTAACCGTTGTTGTTGACGCTAATGAAGATTTGCGGGAAGGTACTGGTGCTTCTTCTTTAGAACTTACAATTGGTAATACCACTCGCAACGTTAGCCTATCGAGAATTGAAGCTGGTAACGCTATTTTTGAATACACCATCCAGGATGGCAACAATGATGATGATGGCATTGAGGTAACTGCAATCGAGCCTGGTACCGACGGTTTGGAAGATGTTAATGGCAACGACCTGGATGCCAGTGGCTTTACCAGTCAACAGCTAGGTGTCAACGTTGATACAACAGCTCCTACCATCACGGCTGCAGGAATTACTGCCTCTCCAGATAGCGGTACGCTAGGAGCAGGCGATAAGTTGACAATTACTGTCGATGCGAATGAAAACTTATTAAGTCCGACCGACACCCAACCTTCTATCACATTGGATATTGGCGGTACAACCCGCAGTGCAAGCTTCGCAGAAATCAATGGTGACGGCAACGCTGTCTTTGAATACACGGTTCAAAATGGCGACAACGACAGCAATGGTATTGCTGTTACGGAGATTGATGCCAGTACAAATGGCTTGGAAGATGCTGCTGGTAACGATTTGGATGATACTGGTTTTGACAGTGTCAATTTAGGGGTTAATGCCGAGACTGAAGTTGACACCGACGACGACACAGGTGGGGCTCCTGCCAACAACCCTCCCGAACTAGAAAATGTTAGCATCGAACGCACTGTTTCCGCTGAAGGTCAAATTCGACTGGATGTAGAGGTCTTTGCTGAAGCCTTTACCGATGCTGAAGGGTCTTCCCTCAGTGCTATTCGCATCAACGACTTGCCAGAAAACGGTACCCTGCTGTTGGGTAGCGAAACGGTAAGTTCCGGACAAATTATTTCTGCTAGCGAACTGAGTTCCTTGGTTCTCGAACCCGACGCAGGCTTCACCGGAAGCATTAGCTTCAGCTGGAACGCTTCCGACGGAGAACGCTTTTCTCTGTTCAACAAGAACCTTGAAATTGATGTACAAGCAGCGGAGGAGCAACCCGACGAAGATGACGATGACGATGGTGGCATCGGTGATGGTGACGACGGTGGCGATGTTCCTGTGGAGGTGCCTGATGTAGGGGATGATGTCGGTGACGACGACGATGATGATGATGATGATGATGACATCGATAACGAAGTTGTCGGTTCCGAAGACGACGACACCCTAGAAGGCGGTAATGGCAATGATGATGTCTCTGCCGGTGGTGGTAACGATGCTGTGGCTGTCTTCTCCGGTAACGATAATGTTCGTGGCGACGCTGATGACGATTTCATCTTCGGCAACCAGGGAGATGACAATCTAGATGGTGGCGACGGCGATGATGCTATCTTTGGTGGTCAGCAAAACGACAACGTTCAAGGTGGCAATGGCAACGATCTTCTCAACGGTGACCTGGGAGATGATGTCATCGGCGGTGGCAACGACAACGACCTCATCTTTGGCGGTCAAGGTAACGACAATGCCAATGGCGATGATGGCGACGACACCATCTTTGGCGGTCAAGGGGAAGATACGCTGAATGGCAACAACGACAATGACACCATTTTTGGCGGTCAGCAAGCCGATATCATCAACGGTGGCAACGGCGACGACTTTCTCAGTGGTGATTTCCAAGAGGATACGCTGACTGGGGGTGAAGGTTCGGATCGCTTCTTGTTGCGTGCTGTATCCGGTCCTGACATTATCACGGACTTTGAAGATGGTGTGGATTCGTTGGTACTGCCTACCAGTGACTTCCCAGTACAACCTGCTGGTCTCAGCTTCGAGGATCTATCGGTTTTCCAAGCAGAAGGTGGCACGGTGATTTCTTTCAATGGCAATGCTATTGCTGGTCTTACCGGCGTGGATGCGACCACGATTACGGAAGACGATTTCCAAGATGTTTCTAGTCTCTAAAATTTCCTGTCACTAACGAAATTTTGGATAGGGTGCATTCTGCATGTGCATCCTATTTTTTTTGTAGGTGGCGGCTAGAAACTACTCTCTGTTATTTTTTCTGAAAAATTGTGTTGTATTGAATTTACCCAACCCCCCTAAAAAAGGGGGGCTTTTGGTTTTGATGTTTTGCGGAAATGGGATGCCTAGGTTGGTGTGGCACCGGCTTCTAACTTATGGATAATTTGGATGACTTCCTGTTTTTCTAATTTTTCACGACCTTCATCCAAAGCATCGAGGGTGGCTTTGGCTAAGGCTAGGGGAATTTGGCAAAAGTCAAGAGCTGCTCCTACAGGTAAAGAATTGGTATAGGCATCTGCCAGCTGCAAGTTGCGGCGAGCGTATGCATGCATGTCGCGCGTGTACCATCCATCGGGAAAAAAGTCAACCCCACGAGCCAGGTCTTCTTTGTGGTTGCGGAGGATGTTGACTGCTTGCAAGCCGCGACCGAAGCCAATGGCATGGGTGCGATCGCTTTGGGTACCATCATACCAAGCCCACAAATCGGATAGCAGCAGTCCTACCGCACCGGCTACGCTAAAGGTATAGCGATTTAAATCGGCTTCCGTACGCACGTTCCAATTGCATTCTGCCCAATAGGCCATGCGATCGCTCATGGCGGCTGTAGCATCCCAAACCCGCGGTGCGATACTTTCGGGAGCTAGCAATGCCCACTCGTCGATGCGTACGGTGACTTCCTCGAGGGAATGGGAGTTATCTGGTTTCAGAAACGAAAATTCGGGGAAGTGGTTTCCATCGATGGCAGATTGTAACGTTAGGCTAATTTCTCGTAGTAGGTTGGCTTTGGTGATGTTGGGTAGCTTGGCACTGTCTTCAATTTCATCGATGGCACGCATGCACAGATAAGCCGACGCCACGGCTTCCTGTAGTTTTGGAGGCAAACGAACGATGGGAATGTAGAAAGTTCGGCTTGTTTGCTGGAGAATGTCTAGGGCTTCTTGAGACGGATTCATCCGTTCATCTCCTCGGTGTAAACCACAATTATGCCCCGGTAGGGACTTTTTTGCCTAATACAGCTTTGCGATCGCGGCGGCCGTTGCTCGGGGGTGAAAATGGAAGTTCGATATGGTCAAGAGTGCAACGGACCGTCAGAAGAATCGCTGCCCTAGTTTATCAAGTTCCCAAACAATTCCCAAATACAACCATACAAAATAGCAATCCACTGGTTTCTATTCTGGTAAAAATTTTATATATTTTTAAGCATTTTCTCAGAAAACTGTCCGCAGCGACCAATCGCGATCGCTTGCCCATGGCTTCCCTACCCACGGAAAAACCACCTGCCAGACGCTCTGGTAGCTCAAAGACTCTCCCGAAAAAATCACCTGAAACACGGTTATGATATCGTAAACCTAAAATTCCCCCCGATCGTATTCCCATTACCAATGCTGCTCCTATGAGTTACTGCGTCAACGCCGAATGTCCCCAACCAGAAAACCCCCCTGGTAATAAATTTTGCCAAAACTGCGGCACCAAACTGCTGCTGGGCGATCGCTATCGAGCTCGTTCTCCCCTAAGTAAAGGCGGTATCAGCCAAACCTTCATCGGAGTTGACGAACAAAAAGCCACCAGCGACCCCTGCGTTATCAAACAATTTCGTCCTTATTCCCAAGCCGCCCAAGCTTCTTTTTTGCGGGAAGTCTTGCAACTGGAAACCATCAGCCAGCACCCGCAACTACCCACCCTACTCAACTCATTCCAACAAAGCGATCGCCAATACTTAATTCTAGAATATATCCAAGGAGAAACCTTAGCCCAAGAATCCCAGCACCAAGGAAATTTCTCCGAAACCAAAATCGAACAAATCTTAGCAGAAATCCTGCCAATTTTACACTTTCTACACCAAAACAAATTCATTCATCGCGATATCAAACCAGAAAATATCATTCGCCGCCCCGATAATACCTTAGCGCTAGTCGATTTTGGCTTAGTCAAAAGAGTAACCGGCACCACCCAAAAAGCCGGCACCACCGTAGGCAGTGCGGAATACACCGCCCCCGAACAGCTCATGGGGCAAGCCTCCTTCAGCAGCGATATCTACAGTTTGGGAGTCACCTGCATCTCCTTACTGACGCAAATGCCGCCCTTCGATTTGTTCGATATGGTATCCAACACCTGGGTGTGGCAGGATTTTCTCCTAACCCCCATTAGCGACATCTTGCGGCAAGTACTGGATCGAGCCATCCTGTCCGCCGACCGACGCTACCAGTCCGTCGAACCTATGTGGCAAGCCTTATTTAGCGATCGCGCCCTGCCCACCTTCGACATTGAAGCCACCCCAGCTCCTGCCTCCCCTGTCCCCGCCTCCTCACCCTCGCCAGCACCAACCCCCGACTGGCAGTGCGTGCTCACCCTCACCAGCGACGATCCTCCCAAAGAAATCACCGATATTGCCCTCATCCCCCCCTCACAGATTCTTGCCAGTGCCGATTGGGATGGCACCGTCAAACTATGGGACTTGCATAGCGGACAGCTGCTGCATACCCTCACCGACCCCAGCAGTGGTGTCGTTTCCCTCACCGCCACCACCGATGGCAACCTCTTGGCTGCCGGCAGTGCCGACGGCACCATTTGGCTGTGGAACCTGCGACAGTTGCGACAGGGAGAAACGCCTACTTTGCTGCATACCTTGCGAGAACACAGCAGCGTGGTCGCCTCAGTAGCCATACAGGGAGGTCCCAACCCCGGCGAAGGGCAACTCTTAGCCTCCGCTAGCCGCGATCGCACGGTCAAATTGTGGCATCTTCCCGCAGGACAACTGCACAAAACCCTCTCCGGACATCAGGAACGGGTCACCTGCATCGCCTTTTCCCCCAACCACTCGTTTTTAGTCAGCGGCAGCCAAGACACCAAAATCAAAATTTGGCAACTCCCCAACGGCGAACCAGTAGGGGAACTTTCGGGTCACCAGGGCGTCGTTCACGCCGTAGCCGTCACCGCCGACGGCAAAGCCATTAGCAGCAGTTGGGACCGTACCATTAAAATTTGGCAGCTATCCACCGGAGCGTGCCTGCACAGTTTCTCCGGACATCTCCTACCCGCCGTTTCCATCAGCAGCCGTCCCCATAGCAAACTTTTTGCCACCGGCAGCCACGATGGCACCATCAAACTGTGGACCACCGACACGGCCAAATGCATAGCCACTCTGGCAGAACACACCCAAGGCGTTGCGGCAGTGAAATTTAGCCCCGACGGCAGTACGTTGGCTAGTTGCAGTGCTGATGGTACGGTAAAACTTTGGCGTGCGGCTGGCGAACGTGCTTAACCCCGCCAGTTGCGTATAGCCAGCAGGCTCGGTCTAGAAAAAACTAGAAAAACCTAAAAAATCGTTGTGCCTTGGGCACCGGTTTGTCACGCAAGCAAGAGGGGGATTTTTTATCGTGTTGCAACTTTCAGAAGTCATCGGTACAGTTGGCAACGATCGCTTCACCGGCAGCGAAGACACGGTTTTCTTCGGTTTGCAGGGAGACGATGTTTTCCAAGGAACGGATACGGACGAGTTCCAGTGGTTCTTTGGCGGTTCCAACAATGACACGTACAACACCGTCGCAGATGGCCTGATTACCATTTTTGACAGCGGTCAGTTCAGCAACGATAGGCTGGTTGCCCCCGGCATCGGTCTTTTTAGCGAAACCACTACCACAGCCGTCATTGAAGGCAGGCATTTATTTGCTTCCGACTCTGAAAGCGACCAAGCCTTCTTGATTTTGGATTGGTTGCAATCTACCTCGCAAATCGAAACTTTCCAACTATCCGACGGAACGCTGCCCTTGCAGGCAATTAGCAACAATTTAGGGGTTCGCCCCAATCATTTGGGAAGTGTTTCCTGGGAGGCTGCAGGATTGACCGAAGATGCCAGTGCGGACGAAATTAACGAAGCTGTCTCCTTTTACCAACAACGTGCTAGAGAGTTGGAAATCCAAAACCGCAACGCCAGCAACGAGAATTTGGTCGGAAGTGAAGCTAGTGATGTATTGCGGGGAGGCTTTGGCAACGATACCCTCGCCGGTGCTGGCAACAACGATGTGGTGTTGGGAGAAATTGGCGACGATGTTCTCGATGGTGGCAGCGGCAACGATTCGGTGGATGGTGGCGAAGGGAACGATACCCTCCGTGGCGGTCCTGGCAACGATACTCTGGAAGGCAGAGGTGGCAACGATACGGCCATTGGTGAGGACGGCAATGATTTTATTAATTTGGATGTAGGAGATGATTTTGCTGGCGGCGGCAACGGCGACGATATTGTTTTTGGTGGTTTCGGACGCGATCGCATTTTGGGAGAATTAGGCAACGATGTCCTCTTTGGCGAAGCCGGTAACGATCTTCTCTCTGGCAATACAGGACAAGATTCGCTGGTTGGTGGTGCTGGCGATGACGAACTGATCGGCGGTCACCACAGAGATACGCTGGTTGGCGACGACGGCAGCGATGTTCTCCGTGGCGGGTTGGATAACGACTCCCTGGTTGGCGGTTTGGGAAATGATTTCCTAGAAGCAGAAGAAGGCAACGATACCTTATTTGGGAATCTCGGCAACGATACGCTGTTAGCTGGCATTGGCGACGACCAACTATTTGGCAATGAAAATAACGACTCCCTAGTTGGTGATTTTGGCGATGACATGCTGGAAGGGGGAGTTGGTGACGATACCCTGCTTGGCGGTGGCGACCAAGATAGCATGTCTGGCGGCGATGGCAATGATGTTCTCCTCGGTCAGTTGGGAGTCGATCTGATTGTTGGCAATAGTGGCAATGATTTAATCAATGGTGGCGACGATCGCGATAATCTTTTTGGCAGTGAAGGAGAAGATAGCCTTTTGGGAGGCGATCGCGAAGACCGAATTTTGGGAGAATTGGGCAATGATTTTATCAATGGCAACGCTGGCGAAGATTTTCTCAGCGGTGATAGCGGACGGGATACGGTGTTTGGCGGTCGCGATGACGATACGATAGTGGGTGGTAGCGATCGCGATTTCCTCTCTGGCGATGTGGGCAACGATATCGTACAGGGAAATGTGGGTAACGACGAACTGGCAGGTGGCGAAGGCAACGATACCCTCCAGGGGGGTCAAGACCGGGATACCTTAACTGCCGGCAACGGCGATGACTTAGTAGAAGGGCAAGTAGCCAACGACCTGGCTTTTGGCAACCAAGGCAACGATACCCTCACCGGTGGAGACGGCGAAGATTCCCTATTTGGCGGTCAGGGCAGCGATTCCCTTACTGGCGGTATTCAAAGCGATCGCCTTTCTGGAGATTTGGGCAATGATACCCTCATCGGCGACGACGGCAACGACACTTTGATCGGTGGTGGTGGTTCCGATTTATTTGCCATTCCAGGGGATGCCGGTAGTTTTGACATTATCGAAGATTACAACGACCTGGAAGATTTCTTGTTGCTTCCCCAAGGCATTACCTTCGACGAACTATTGATCGAACAATCCACCGGTGTTGGCGTTTTCAGTACCAATATCACCGTTCTGGAATCCGGTAAACTACTGGCAATTCTCAACGGCGTAGACAGCGATTTGCTCGATCGCAACGACTTCATTTCCCAAGGAGACGGTGACGAGACCGACGACACCGGTGGCACTGACGACACCGACGACACCGACGACACCGGTGGCACCGACGACACCGACGACACCGGTGGCACTGACGAGACCGACGACACCGGTGGCACTGACGACACCGACGACACGAACAACGACACCACCAACAACAATTTGGATATTACCGCCTTCATGCCAGAACCAACCACCTCAGAAGCTGCCACCGAAATCACCAATAGCCTGATATCAGATATGACCGCCGATTTCTTCTAGAACCCATTTTCCCCTCTTGCCAACTGCCCACCCAGAAGCCACCAACATTTTTGTTGAAAAAAACAGCTAAAATCCGGTAGGAAAACCGTAGTTTTATGGCATGATAGCAAATAGAGCTTTCATGAAACGTTGTTCGGAAATAGAAAGGAGTGTCACCTATGGCTCTACAACTCGGCGACCAAGTGCCAGATTTCAAACAAGCTTCCTCCATGGGAGATATTAGCTTCTACGAATGGGCAGGAGATAGCTGGGTGGTTCTGTTCTCCCACCCTGCCGACTATACCCCCGTTTGCACCACCGAACTTGGGGAAGTTGCCCGTTTGAAGCCAGAATTTGACAAGCGGAACGTTAAAGTCTTGGCTTTGAGCGTAGATGACGTAGACTCCCACACAGGTTGGATTAAAGATATTGAGGAAACCCAGAGCGTTACCCTAAACTATCCCATTCTCGCCGATAGCGATCGCCAAGTTTCCAACCTATACGACATGATCCATCCGAACGCCGACAACACCGTCACCGTACGTTCGGTCTTTATCATCGACCCAGCCAAAAAACTACGTCTAACCATTACCTATCCCGCCAGTACCGGTCGTAACTTCAGCGAACTCCTGCGAGTCATCGACTCCTTGCAGCTCACCGATAACCACAGCGTCGCCACGCCGGTCAACTGGAAACAAGGGGATGATTGCGTCATCGTTCCTTCCATCAAAGACCCACAAGAACTGCAACAGAAATTCCCCAAAGGCTATCGAGAAGTGAAGCCTTATCTTCGCTTAACGCCCCAACCCGATAAATAAGTGCATACCGAGCATGGGAGCTTCGGAGTATGGGAGACAAAAATAAATTTATTTCCATAATCTCCTAATCTCCGACGCTTCCACCCTCCGATGTTCCCAGGCTCGGTACGTTCCCACACCAATGACATTTCGTCACTGACCCCGCGCTAAAGCGACGGGGCTTGGGAACAGCCAGGTTCCCGTAGTAATGGCTAGACCAAGAGCCGATAGTAGTCACGCACGTTCGGGTGTTTCCCTAGCCCGAACCTCTGCAAGTCTTCTGGCTGAAGACG
>NZ_LNDC01000145.1 GCF_001870905.1 Geitlerinema sp. PCC 9228 | reverse complement strand
CGTAGCCCGCTAAGAGGCTAAGACTGGACTAACCGAACACAATTAACACAGATGTCAATTAATGTTCAGTGATTTGGTTAGTCTCGATATATGATCCAACCATATTTTAGACAATCCTCGCTTCCAAAGTCCGGGAACCAAATGGTGGCAAGCGGCTGCTGAAGATTTCCCGAAGAGACGTTCGCAACCAACTGATTGCCGATGTAAATGAAGAAGCATCTCCTCCCTATGTCTTATTCCGCAATGGGTTACACCTTAGATTAAGCGAGGCTTGGGAGTGGAGTTGGGAACGCATTCGAGAGTATGGCGATCGCAATCCCAGAGGCTATTAAATTTCAATCAATTATTGAGATGGGGGAAATTAGGCAAATACTCGCCAAATCAATAACCTGGCACGATCGGCCATTTTGAATTGCCCTAGACGATGCAGCTTGTTGCTAGAATCCTGGTTGCTGGGTACTATTGTTTTAGAGAAGATAACCTGTATTTTTAGGATAAGAGCGATCGCATGGAAGTTATCGAGCTAAAATTTTTACTCAAGTTGCTTGGATTTGAGGGATATCGCGCTCCCATTTCCAACTTACAACCCAATTCTAAAACAAAAGCCCCCGAACGCGATCGCATTTGTCGAAATTTAGGCGATCGCGGCTACGTAGATTACCGCGAAGACATCACAAAATTTAAAATCGAACCCACCGGAAAACAGCTTCTCGAAGTAGACACCAGCCAGCTACCCATTACCACCGAGGAGTTAAAAATCCTCCAAGCCTGCGCCAAACAAACAGCCAAACCTGGAGACGTTAAAAAACCTACCGGCGAACGGAAACAATCCATCATTCGTAATCTGATCGAACGGGGGTTGATCGGTGTCGTCGAAACCCAGCTGAAAGAAGCTTGGCTGACAGAAGAAGGCAAACAATATCTTCTACAAGAATACGAAGACGATCGCACCTCTGCCAATATAACATTATCTGCCAAGCTGCTGACCAATTACTTGCGTTTCATGCGTCAAGTCATGGGTGGAACTGTAGATGGAACAACTTCCACCAGCGAACTTAGCGATGAAGATATTTTACAAACCATTCGGAACTTAGATCGGGAACTCGGAACCCAAAATTACCTGCCAATTTACCAACTGCGGCACAAATTGCAACCACCCCTTTCGCGAGATGATGTAGATAATGCTTTGTATCGATTGCAACGAGAAAACAAAATCGAACTTAGCGCCTTACAAGACGAAAGCGACTATACCAAAGAACAAATAGATGCAGCCATCTACAACGAATTCTCTGGCAATCTATTTTTTATCATGCTTACCTAGCAATATCTTATTCCTTTCTCTGTACGCTTGTTTTTTGAGGGAAAATGACACATCCACATCCTATTGATGAAATCATCAAAAGGGAACTCAATCCATTTGATTCCATCTACAGTCGTAACTTCTGGGAAGAAAAACAAGAAGATAGCCTCGCCGTTCGTTCCATCCATCAAAACGAACGCAAGCAAATTATCCGAACTTTGGATACTGTAGAAAGCGATCGCCAAATTCGCACGGTTTTACTTCTCGGCGATCCAGGTTCTGGGAAAACCTATCTGTTGGGAAGGTTAAAAAAAGAACTTCGCGATCGAGCTTTTTTTGCTTATATTGGTCCTTGGGCAGATTCCGACCATGTTTGGCGACATATTTTACGCTATACTGTCGAAAGTTTAATGCACGTTCCCGAGGGTCAAGAGAAATCGCAATTGTTGCTATGGCTGGAAAGTTTATCAGCATTTCAAGATGAAAGTTTGACAAAAAAAATTCTGGGAGAACGCAGCATATTTGTTCGTAACTTTAAAGCTACCTATCCTAGCGGTATTTCTCGACCCAATGATTTCTTTAAAGCACTTTATGCCCTTACCCAACAAGAGTTATTTATTCCTGCCTGCGACTGGCTGAAGGGAGAAGACCTCGACACAGAGGAACAAGAGGCTATTGGCATTAAGAAACCGATTGACTCGGAAACCGATGCTCAAAATATCCTAAGCAATTTTTGCAAAATTTCCCAAAAGACGCAACCGATTGTTCTTTGTTTCGACCAATTAGACAATCCCGACAATCCTACTATTATCCAACAATTATTGCATGTTAACACGACCTTGCATAGTCAAGGCTTAAACAACGTACTGGTCATTCTCAGTTTAATTACCAACACTTGGAAAACCAACAATACCAAAGTAGTTGCGGCAGACAAAGACCGCATTACATCTACGGTTCAACTCAAGCCTATTAAGTTTGAACAGGCTGAAGAAATCTGGGAAAAACGATTGGCTTCCCTTCACCAACAAGCCAAGCCGAAACCCGAATCTCCCATTTATCCACTGAGTCGAGAAGATTTAGAGAAAAATTTCCCCGGTGGCAAGCTTTTTCCGAGGGCTGCTTTAAAGTTAGGTAGTAATAAAATTAGAAAAGTTAAAGTTAAAGTTGGTGGAATTGGAGATGATGGTCCAGGTGGTGGGGATGTACCAGACAATCCAATCGCAGCATTTCAGCTTTTCTGGAAGAAAGAGTTCAAAAAACACGAACAGAAAATCGATCGCATCCGGAAATTTGATTCAAAAGACTTGGTAAAATACCTACAAGAAGCGCTAGCGGCTTTACAAGTAAACGATATTCAACCCCATTTGTTAAAGCATGAAAAATATCGGAGTTATTCGTTTAGCTATCGCGATGCCAATAATAAAAAAATAGGTGTGGTTTGGAGTGAAAAACCCAATCTCAACAGCTTCGATGCCTTGATGAAAAATTGCGAACAGTTACAAAAACAGCAAATTTGTGATTCCTTAATTTTAATACGTGCGGAAAAAGTAGGGCAACCGCATAACAAAGGATATCAAAAGTTTCAAAAACTATTTGTCAATCCTAAAGAAAACCAACGTATTATCCCCCACCTGGATTCCGTTTGTTATTTGGCAACGTACCACAGTCTAGTTAATGCTGCGAATGCTAGGGAATTGACAATTGGTAACATGAATCCCAATTTGGCTAAGTTACAAGAACTAGTTCGGAAATCGGAAGTGTTGCATCGCTGTACGCTGCTACAAAATTTGGGTATCGTTCCTGAAGATAATGGTGGGAATGGCGAAGATGGAAAAGATGAAGACATCAAAAATCATATGCTTAATATCGTAAAAACGCAACACATGTTAGGACGCGGTAGCTTAATTGACCAAACTGAAAAAGCGTTTTCTGGCTTTAGTAAATTTTATATCAACCAACTACTGGAACAAATCCTACAGGAAAAAAAGGTTCAAATCGTCGATCGAACGAGAGATTATAAAAATCAAGTTCTTTATCTGGTTACCGATCGCTAAAAGTTATGCCATCCTTAACCCAAGCTAGCGAAATTCAAACCGCGATCGCGAAATTGGCGGCGGCAAACATCCTTTGGATCGATACCGAAATCGCCGATTGGCAAACTTCCCATCCCCGCATTTCCCTCATTCAGGTTTTAGCCGATCCAAAAGATACAACGGGGAAAGCTACCTATATTTTGGATGTTCTCGATCGCCCAGAATTGGTGAAAGAATTCATCCATCGCATTATAGCAAATCCCCAAATTGAAAAAATTTTCCACAACGCCGCCTTTGACCTGCAATACCTAGGGAAAACCCAAGCCAAAAACGTTACCTGTACCCTGCAGCTGGCGCGTCAAATGGGTCGCCACCGCCTGGGTGTTTCCAATCTCAAACTCAAAACCCTTGCCGCCGAACTCTGTGGTTTTTCCCATATTGACAGTAATTCGCAACAAAGCGATTGGGGAAAACGACCCCTCAGCCAAAGTCAATTTCAATACGCTACTCTAGATCCAGTGTATCTTGCTTGGGTTCACCAGCATTTGCTTTCCGTTCTCTATCCCGATCGCGATCGCAAGGAGACATGGTTTATGTCAGGATTTAGTGTCACTGACGTTCGTATCGCTTTTGAATGTCCGCGTCTTTTTTATTTACAGAAAAATATTGGTGGGAACACGCTTTTTATACCTGCTGAAAACGCCCATGGAATTGGCAAACCCTTTCACGAATTAGCTAAAGAATTGGTCGATTTTATTGCCAATTGTCCCGAATGCCAAGCTGTTTTAGAACCCGATCGCCCAAAAGTGGAGACTGTCGCCCAAAAAATTCAAGACGAGTTTTATAAAAACATTTTTTTCCCTTATTTACAACAACATCCCGACCAAGGCAACGCTTTGCTATCGATTTGGTCGGGGTTGCGTGGTTTAATCAAACACTATGCCGAATTGCTGGTTGCCAACCGGCAAGATTTTCCTAGCGATCGCGTTATTGCAGAAACATTTATAGACCGGGAATTAGATATTCAGGATCGATTCCAACTTCCCGACGGTACCACAGAATGGGTACGCGGTACCTTCGACAGCCTTGTCAAAAATCGCGATCGCCTTTGTGCTGTAGAATACAAAACCTACCAACCCGCCGATCCAACCGCACAATTGGCACAAGTAGCCCTTTATAGCTACATGCTAGCACAACAAAAAAACGTACCTGTCGATGCGGCTGTATATTGCGTTTTGCCAGAATTCCACGAATATTATTATCCCTGGGAAAGACTCCAAGACAGCGTTTACGAAATCATTCCCTCGAAATTGCAGCAAATGCGAGACTGGCTGCAGTGGGAACCGCCGCAATCCAACCCACCACCGCAAACCTCGCAACCGCATCTATGCGAAATTTGCCCGCAGCGAGAAACATGTCAGACTTATTTTCGCGTTGAAGAAATTCCAGAAAAGACATACCCACCATCTTCCCAACCCACATCCAACCCCGTTCCACCGTCGCCGCCACCTCACCTCAAATCTGACTCTCCTTCTTCAGTTCCTATTCAAGAAGCTGACGAACTTGGCAAACAATTGGTAGAAACGTTTGAAGCTTACAATATCGATGTTGACTATAAAGGGGCAGCCGTGGGTCCAGCTTTTATTCGTATCAAACTCAAACCCAAACCTGGGGTTAAAGTGAGTTCTTTGATGACGCGATCGCCCGATTTGCAAGTACAACTGGGCATTGCTTCGCCACCGTTAATCGCGCCGCAACCGGGTTATGTCAGCATCGATCTCCCCCGCCGCGATCGCCAAGTGGCTAACCTATACGATCGCATTGGCGACCGAGTTGCCTCCCCCAGCGACCCAGTTCGCATTGCCATCGGCGTAGACCTCAACGATAACCTGATAGAAGCCGACCTCTCCGACGCCAACACCTGCCACTTTTTGGTGGGAGGAACCACCGGCAGCGGTAAAAGCGAATTCCTGCGATCGCTCTTACTCAGTTTGCTGTATCGCTATCCCAGCGATCGCTTAAAAATTGCCTTGGTCGATCCGAAACGGGTTACTTTTCCCGAATTTGAAGATATGCCGTGGTTGCTTTCTCCCGTGGTTAAAGATAGCGATCGCGCCATCAAACTCATGGAAGATTTGGTGGCAGAAATGGAACGCCGCTACCAACTCTTTGAAGCCGCCAGATGTTCGCAACTTACCCAATACAACCGCAAAAGCGATCGTCCGGAACCACCCATCGTCTGTATCTTTGACGAATATGCCGATTTCATGGCAGAGAAAGACACGCGCGATGCCCTAGAACTATATATCAAACGACTGGGGGCTATGGCAAGGGCGGCTGGCATCCATCTAATTGTAGCGACGCAACGACCGGAAGCCAGAGTGGTTACCCCTATTATTCGTTCTAACTTACCAGGTCGGATTGCCTTGAGAACGGCTAGCGATGCCGATTCCAAAATTATTTTAGGAACGCAAGAAGCGTCGGCAGCTTATTTGTTGGGGAAAGGCGATTTGCTTTATCAAGTTGGGGCGAATTTACAACGCCTGCAAAGTTTGTTTGCCCCAGAAATTCAGTTACCGAAATGGTCTTAATCGTTGTCATATTGTGCGATAATTTGCCGAACTTCCTCTATATAATATAAGCAAAAAAATTGGCAAGAAATAATTGGCGTCGTTTTTGTAGGGTGGGCATTGCCCAAATGTGATTTTGATATGGCGAATTTGATATTCTTTTCTTCCTCTATATAATATAAGCAAAAAGATTGGCAAGAAATAATTGGCGCCGTTTTTGTAGGGTGGGCAATGCCCACCCTACGATTTCAAATGTGATTTTGATATGGCGAATTTGGTATTCTTTTCTAACCTTGAAGAACGAACGTGGGAGCGATCGCGAATCGCCCCCACAAACAAAATTTAGGCAATGCCAGCCACCGCAGGTTGATTGTAGTTTTCGTACTGTGCTAAGGTGGCTTTCATCCATTCCGCATTATCGCGATAGTGGACAGCCGTAATTAAATTGCCATCCACCACCACAGAGGCATCTTGGAAGTGACCGCCAGCATTGACCAAATCGTCTTTACAGCCAGGATAGCTGGTAACTTGCCTGCCAGAGACAATGCCAGCAGAAATCAACACCCAAGGTCCGTGGCAAATACTGGCGATAATTTTACCTTCGCGATCGCAATCTTTCAGGAATTGCTGAACGTTGGCAATTTGTCGTACCCGATCGGGAGATTCCCTGCCACCAGGAACAACCGCTAAATCGTATTCTTGGGCTTGGATATTTTCTGCATCTACCGTAGCGTTGGCAGCGACGCCATGTTTGCCTTTCACATCCACTTTGCCTTTGGTGGCAACATCCACCTCAAAGCCAGCTTCTTGCAACCGATAAAATGGATAGGCAAATTCCGTATCTTCAAAACCTTGCGCTACGATAATGACAGCTTTTTTCATAAGCCAACCTCCTTACACTGGTGGCTACCGGCATGGAAAAATACCCGTCGGTTTTTATGTACTTTTGTTCTTCCATCTTATCGGGCAAGCAATCCAATATGCTATCCCGAATTAAGCCATCACCATGCCACCGTCAACATTCATCACCTGACCAGTAATATAAGCTGCCGCCGGATCCGCCGCTAGGAATTTCACCACGCCAGCCACTTCTTCTGGTTTCCCAAAGCGATTGAGAGGGATATATTTTAAAATTTCATCGGCATCCAGTTCGGAGGTCATTTCGGTAGCAATAAATCCAGGGGCAACTGCATTGGCAGTTACGCCTCTAGAAGCAAATTCCTTGGCAACAGTTTTGGTAAATCCAATGACACCGGCTTTGGCTGCCCCATAGTTGGCTTGACCGGGATTGCCCATTTGCCCTGCCACGGAGGCAATGTTAATAACCCTACCAGAACGCTGTTTCATCATCAATTTGCTAACTGCCCTGGTACACAGAAACACCCCTGTCAGGTTGAGGTCGATTACCGCTTGCCAATCTTCGGGTTTCATCCGCAATAAAAGCGTATCTCGGGTAATGCCAGCGTTGTTTACCAAAACATCGATTCTTCCCCATTTATCGGTAACTTGCTTGATGAGGGCATCCACCTGGTCGCTTTGAGAAACATCCGCTTGAACTGCGATCGCTTCGCCGCCGGCAGATTGGATTTCCGAAACCACCTCTTCCGCTGCCGTACTGGAGTTGGCATAGTTTACGGCCACTTTAGCGCCTTCTGTCGCCAAAGCCAACGCGATCGCTTTGCCAATGCCTCGGGAAGCCCCGGTTACTAGGGCAACGCTGTCTTTCAGTCTTTGTAAGTTTTCTGGCAATCTTTCCATTGACTATCTTTCTCTAAAACAAGCAAACATTATATTCTCATACCAAATCCGTCCTGCGAAGACCCAAAAAACTTTACCACATTCGACCTGCAGTTTTCTTCGGTACTCCATCCCCTCCTCCCCCTCCTCCCACTCCACCCCCTCCTCCCACTCCTCCCACTCCTCCCACTCCTCTATCTCAAAATTGATTTACTACATCAGATTTGGTATCACATCTACCGATGCAAAAAAAGGACGCCTTTAGCGCCCTAAAATCAAGTATATGCTGCAAGTCAGCAACCTTCAAAACCGTTCAAAGAGGTTGTACGTTGTTGAAACGCACGATCGTATCGGGAACCATTTTCTCTTCCGGGTCTTCCGATTCCGACATGACGCGGCGAATGTTGCGGTTGGTTAGCAGATAGTAAGGGCCAATTTTTTCGTAAAAATCCCGTACGTCTTCTTTTTCGCGAACTTCCCCGCTACCGCGATCGTAAATGGTTACCGTGTAATGGGTGGTTAGATATCCTTCCGTTGTGTCGATGAAACCAACGCTATCGATGCTAACGATTTTGCCTTCAGCATATCGCTTGATGAGCTGAATTTTACCGTCTTTAATTTCGTAGGAAGAAGTTCCTTCCTCGTTGGATTCTGATAAAACCCTTGCCCCTTGGTTGGTATATCCCCGAGAACGGATATCGTCTACGTTGTGGCGTTCTTCAAAGGCAATGGGTTTGCGATGTACGACTTCTGATGAGACCATTGCCTGGATTAACTGGCGAATTTGCGGGTCTTTGACATTGTCTACGGATACTTCAAAGTCTGGAGACACTCTGACAATGCCGTGGTCGAGGTTTCCTTCGTCGTTAATGGATACTTCAGCGGAAAAGCCAGGGAATTCGCTATCCCAAGTGTAGCGATTTTCGTACGCTTGTTGAAGTTCTGCCACCGCAGAGTCGGAGGAAACCGCTAATGCTGGTGTTGCCAGACTCCAAGAAGCGATCGCGGCGATCGCGATAACACCCCAAATTGCCAAAGACTTCATTCGTCGAAACATAATCTTTTGCAGGAAATTGACGCCTATCCCCATTGAAGCATCAATTTTTACAGATAACATTAGGCAGGCGACGCTATTTCCAGTTATTGCCTATAATGGCAGGTAGAAAGTTTTGCAATTTAAGGAGAAGTAAATGGGTGACTTTATTCGGATTGTCTTTGCCATCATCCTTCCTCCTTTGGGAGTTTTCCTACAGGTGGGAATTGGACCGCAGTTTTGGATTAATATTGTTTTGACAATCTTGGGATACATTCCCGGCATCGTTCATGCTGTTTGGGTCATTGCCAAGAAATAAATTAATTGGCAAAGTAGGTCGGAAGTTCTATGTCGGTGGGAAATCTGCCACGTTTGGATGGCTAAATGGCATGATGGGTAGCCAAGGCGCATCTACTTCCCAGACAATTTTGGAGATAATTTTTGAAAACTCCCGTTTCCCACTGGCTTACCTGCCCTACCATAAACAATAAAAATAAATCGTAAGTTAAACAATTAATTTTTCTGCAACTTTGTCTGCCAAAGAAATTGATAGGAGGGCAAGCTTGCATATTTTCCCAGCAACCACCCAATTTTTTAGCGAGATGGAAATCATGCTGGCAGTCGCTACAATACAAGCGGAGTTTGCCCAATCTTAAAATTGACTGGTAACTTGACCCCCCAAACATTCAATTCCATCAGGAACCCACGCTGCGATCGCTTATGTTTGCACGTTTCTACTTCTTTACCATCTTATTTATTGCTGCAGCGATAAGTACTACCATCTTTTTATCCACCAACCGCCAACCCCAAGATATGTCTGTTCCCACCATTCCCCCAAGTTCCGGCCTGCTTAGCGACCCGTTTCTGCAACTGCCTACGCAAGATTCCGTACGTGTTGTCTGGTTCACAGAATTTCCAGGTGTTACCCATACTTTGACATATGGAGATTCTTTAGAAAAAAAAGCTGCAGCCACCACGCAAAAGCTTACTCGAACTCGCGAAGACCGCAGACAATCCCAGCAAGGACCGAAATTCCGAGATATTTGGCGTCACGAAGCTCAAGCAACCGATTTATCCCCCAATCGTCGCGTTCCCTATTACATAACCAGCATTCGGGAAGACGGTCGATCCATCAGCAGCCGTCAATTTACCTTATCTCCGTTACCGCCATCGGGAAAACCGGTAAAAATTTTACTTACTTCCGACCACCAACAAAAACCTATGACCGCTGCCAACTTACAAAAAGTAGCGGAAACCGTTTCTCCAATAGACGCTGTTTTGGTAGCTGGCGATCTGGTAAACGTTCCCGATCGCGCTTCGGAATGGTTTGACGATAGCGAAGGTGGTGCATTTTTCCCATGTTTGCAAGGAAATGCCAGCTATCGGTTAGAAAAAAATGGTACGGAAACAACCTATACTGGTGGCGAACTCATTCAACACGTACCTTTGTATACAGCCATCGGCAACCACGAAGTGATGGGACGTTTTTCGGGAACTACTCGTTTGAACGCTCAATTTAACGATGCTTTTCCCCAAGCGATCGCACAAAAATTCTACCAACAAAAAGCCAAAACCATCAACCCCCGCCAAGACCCCAAAGTAGCCAACGATTGGATAAAAGCCAACTCCTACAACACAGACACCTACGAAGAAATCTTGACCCTTCCCCAAAGTATTCCTGGCGGCAAAAAATACTACGCCACCACCTTTGGCGACATTCGCCTCGTTGTTCTCTACGCCACCAATATTTGGCGAAAACCGTCTCTAAATCCCAATACCAAAGGCAAATATCGCGAACGTGAATCCGATTTTCAAAACCCAGAAAACTGGGGATACGGACAAATTATTTTTGAACCCATTGCCAAAGGAAGCCAACAGTACAAATGGTTGAAAAAGGAACTGCAAAGCCAAGCATTTCAACAAGCAAAACATAAAATTGTCATGTTTCACCACCCTCCCCATTCCTTGGGAGACAATATTGTTCCTCCCTATACAGACCCAGAACAAATTATTAAACGGGATGAATCGGGAAATATCACTTCCATTCGCTACGAATATCCCCCAGACCAAGATTATTTAATTCGCGATGTGGTTCCTTTATTGGAGTTGGCTGGCGTCGATTTGGTTTATTTCGGTCATTCCCATGTATGGAATCGTTTCCAATCCCAAACCACTCACTATCTAGAATCTTCCAATGTGGGAAATACTTATGGTGCTTATTTTCAAGACAAAAAACGCAACGTTCCTAAAGAATATCGCGATAAGTATACGCTACAGGGAGACCCAAACGGCTTAGAACCTATTGTACCTACTATTGCACCTTTAACAGAAGATTCTGGAGAAAATAACCAGCAACAGCCTTTGCCGTACATTGCCAGCAATGACATTACCGTTTTTAGTGTTTTGGATACGGGAACTCAAACGGTCAGCAGTTATTATTTCGATACCCGCACTCCCAATTCCCATGCGGTCAAATTTGATGAATTTTCTGTAGAAAAACCGAAAAAACAGAGAGATTTTTATTTTGGTTGGTAATGCTATTTCTTAAAGAGAGCGATCGGAGAATGGAATTTTTCAATATTCTTCTAGAATTATTTTGCAAAGTGTCATACTGAATCCAATTTTCCTCCCAATTTAATATAGGAAAAACACAATTTTTTTGTAGGGAAAATTTCCCGTTGGGGGGTCTCTTTTGTGGGAATCATATTATTTCTGAAAAATAACGATTGTCTGGAATGTGCTAATTTCCCTGGTAGGGGGTTTCATGCCAAATCCAACATAGAGAAACCACAATCTTTCTGTAGGGAACCCCCAGTAATTGCTTTTTGGTAGGGGTAGGTACGGGAGCACTACCCCTACATTTTTGTGGGTGTATGTACATCGGATTTCGTATCACGCGTTGCGCCCCTACGAAAATGCCTCTATTATCTCTTGCAGACTATTAAGGACATGGTATGATTCCAATTAAAAAAAAGGAGCTATAGGAAATTTGGCTATTTCTAGCACAACTCTTCCTATAACTCCTAAATTCTTAAGTTGTTTCTGGCTTTAGAGAACCTCTAAGCTGGGAAAATCCGCAAACGGCGATTGGGTTCGTCGCCAAAGCTAATGGATTTTAGGCGATAGTGTTCCACCAATTCGTGTTGCATCTTGCGAATTTTGCTGCAACGGGGAAGTAGTTCTACCGGTTGCCCTTGGGGAATGACAATTTGTTCCACCGCCAACCGCGCTTCTTCCAACGCTTCAATTTCGTCTTCGCTATTTTTGCCGTGCGTATTGAGCAACAGGTTGGCCAGTTCCGGACTGCTCACATCGTCCATTTGCAGCAAGCGTTGTAAAGTTTGCGTGATTTTGGGAACCGTATCTTCCTTGACAGTGTGGATGGGGACGTGATGGGTTTTGGCTACTTGCTTGATTTTGGAATGATTTTTCACTTGCGATCGCAAGGCCAAAATCGCATCAGCTTCGTTAATCTCTTTCGTCAGCCTTACCGGCCATTGCAACGCCTGCACCACCTGTTCCAGCTTGTGACGGCTAATGCCATAGGGATACAGGTACAAAGTACCTTCGTCCTCCCCATTATCCATTTCGCCGTTTGCCGGATAGGGTTCTACATCTCCCATCGTACTGGTAGAAGCATTCAACAGCTGCTCGAAATAGCGTTGCTGTTCCTGGTAGTGCTGTTGCTCGTCCGCTACCGGCAAAGGCTGCATTTTCCCAGAAGCACGCCATTGCGACCCTGACGAGGTCGTGGCATACGAGGAAGTACTCAAGTCATTTTTAGAAACTTGTGGCAGTTCGCGGATAATACTAACCTCACCATTTTCATCTAGGGTCCGAATTTGCGGTTGTGGTTGCCGCTGACGCAGTAGTAAATCGACCGTTTCTGCTACGTTTTCGTGGACAATCCAGCGTTCCCGAGAAGCCATCTCCACCGCCACTTGGAAGGTTGGTGGTGCTTTCCGTTCTAAAACCGTTTTTTGGCTTCCCCGACGCTTGGCTTCGTCATCCCCCAAGGTCACTGATTGGATCCCACCGATCAGATCGGATAGGGTAGGATTTTTAATCAAGTTTTCTAGATAGTTTCCGTGTGCGGTTCCCACCAGTTGTACACCGCGTTCGGCAATGGTGCGAGCTGCCAGCGCTTCCAACTCCGTGCCAATTTCGTCAATCACAATGACCTCTGGCATGTGGTTTTCCACAGCCTCGATCATCACCTGATGCTGTAATTCCGGACGAGTTACCTGCATGCGCCGCGCGCGTCCAATTGCCGGGTGAGGAATGTCGCCATCTCCAGCAATTTCATTAGAAGTATCGACAATCACCACCCGTTTTTCTAGTTCGTCAGCCAGCACGCGAGCAATTTCGCGCAAGGCTGTGGTTTTGCCAACGCCAGGACGACCCAGCATGAGAATCGACGAACCTGTCTCCACTAAGTCTCGAATCATTTGCACCGTGCCAAAAATGGCGCGACCGACGCGACAGGTTAGACCGATGGCTTCGCCACTGCGGTTGCGCATGGCACTGATGCGGTGGAGCGTACGTTCGATTCCCGCACGGTTATCGCCGCTGAAGGTTCCCAATCGTTGGATACATTCTTCAATATCTTGGCGTTCGATAACCCGTTCGCTTAAATACTCGGCTTTCCCAGCAAATCGAGCTTCCGGACGCCTACCTAAGTCCATAACGACTTCCACCAGCTCCTCGCGTTGCGGATGTTGCTGGATGGGTAGGCGTACGTCTTCGGGAAGAATTTCTAGAAGTCGATCGAGATCGTCTATAATCTGCATGCTTTCTAAATATTTTTTGGCAACCTAACCGTGTGAATAACTCGTAGACTCGAGTTTGTACGTTGGAAGGGGGGTGTTGACGGCTGGCGGGCAAGGAAAGTATGATGAATTATTGCCCTTTACCAGCAAACAAGGGGTCTTTGAGTTGGGAAACCAATCCCCGCGCTCGTTCGAGGGCTGAGTTTAACAGAGCCGGGTTTTTTTCCAGGTGGTTGTTTCCTGCCTCTAGCGGCAAGGAACTTGGGGAAAAGGTATTGGAAGTGGACATGGTGTCTAGCTGTTCTAGCAAATCCCATAGCAAAACCCGAGCGTAACTGCCGTAGGCAACGCCAGATACCCCGGCTTTGCCATTGTTGAGCAGTCCCAGTTCTTGCAGTTTGGGAACCGTGCGTTCGTTGGTGCCGCCGGCTAGCTGCACGAACCCGGGTAAATTGGCGGCCAGCACTTTTTCTGCCAAGCGAATAGTGGCTCGGGTGGTGCCAGCACCAATATCGCCGCTCATGGGGCGACCGTCGGTTTGCCATACCAGCAAGCAGGGTAGGGGGGACATTAGGTGATATAAATGCCACAGGTAATCGGTGAGTTCTTCGCCATCCGGACAGCTGACGGCCACGAGTTGGAGTTGGTTTAGGTGAGGCGCGATCGCTTGCCAGAGGCGGGCAAATTCCTCTTGACGACCCACTTGGGTGTGAATCTCCAGAGCATCGATGCCGGATTCTAAAATTAAAGGAGCAACCGACTCCGGAGACCGGACATAGGAGTGGGTGTGGATAATTTGCTCGGGACATACTGGCAAACATCGTCCGCAACCGTAACAAAGCTCGTCAACCACGCCCGAAAAACCATCCTCCCTGTTAAATAGGATAGCGTTTGCCGGGCAAACCTGCTCGCAGGGTTGGGGACAATCGCTGGGGCATTGGGTGGCATCGAAGCGAGCTTTGCGAAAGTGAGGGTCTTCCCCATCGTTTAAACTGGCCATCAACCAGGGAACTGGAACATCCCCACCATTGGCTTCTCGGGCGGCTGCCATTCCGGAACGAGCCGCCGCGATCGCAGCCGGGTCGGCAGCTACATCAATACAGTCAGCACCCGCCAGGGTGTAGGCTAGGGTTAAATTCCTAACCGAGGGCAAATGCTGGAAACTGGCTCCGCAAATGAGCTTGAACCAGTGGGCTTGTTCCAGGGAAGTGAATGGAGATCGCCGGTTCATCACCATCTATGCTAATGCGATCGCAGCTGAAAAATGCACCTAGGGTCGGATTTGGTCAAAAATTTTCAGAGGAAAGGGTCGCTGCGGGAATAGCGGACAAAAACTTGTCTGGATGCTAGGAATCTTATTGAGCGATCGCCGCTAGCAGAACTTCCGACAAATCCTTGCCTTGCATGATATCAATTGAGAAGGTTTCCACAATGTCAAATTTAGCGCCCACACCTTGCAGCTCGTCATCGAGAGCTTGCAGAAATCGCTTTACGCGCTCGTCTTTTCCCACCTGAATTAATAATATCGCGAGTTCCGCGGGATGTTGCAAGCGGTGGGTGGTATCCACAATCGATTGAATGGTAGCTTTGCGGTCGTCGGGTTCGCCATCAGTCACCACCAGAAAGGTTTCTCCCTGTTTGGTTTGCCCTTTTTGCCGGCGTTGAAAATAATTTTCAAAAGCATCCTCGAAAACGGCTACTAGGTTAGTGCTGCCCATGGGCTGGTTTTCTTGGAAAATTTGCGCCACCTTATCGGCGGTGACGTTGTCGTAGCGGCGAAAAGCCCCGGAAAACAGATAGACCGTTAGCCCGTCTGGGTCTACCTCTTCGCACTTTTGGGCTAAAGCAAATGTGGATTCCTTGGCTTGCTCCCATTTGCTCTTGGTTTCCCCTTCGTCAGCATTGGCCATGCTGCCGCTTTTGTCAATAATTAGCGTGTAGTCGCGGTTTTCTAGCATACGTCCGTACTTCCTGGAGAGACTGACCGCCAGCTGCCATCGGATAGCCAGCGGTCCGACACGGTCTTCGATGGTTTATACTTGAGCTGGGGCTAAGGCATCTTTTAAAGGCATCCAACGGAAACTGCGATCGCCGCCCAACTCCACCACCACCTTTACCTTGGGCTCTATTTTCGGTAGGATGGTCAAATATTCAATTTCCTGACGGGACAAGATATTCCCTTCAATAATCCATAGCAACAGTCCCTTGGCATTGGCCGGGAGTTGTTCTAGTTCCGTATTTACAATGGGAACAGCGTAGTAAATCGGTCCCACTTGGGCTTCGCGGCCGATATTCTTTTTCCCCAAGTGAGGCGGACGCACCCCATGAACGCCGCGCAGGTAAGCGGGTAAGTCTCCCAAACCGCGGGCAGTCAGATTGAGCGCCTCGTAACCAGCCGCCCGAATCCGACGCTGGTAGCGCCCTTCAAATCCTCCTTCTAGAGGAACGTATACACCTAAAGCCCCGTGTTCTTCTAAATCGCGGAGCATCTTTTTGCCACTTGTTAGCAATGCCATAAACGCTTCCTACTTTCAGCAAGTTCTCTTGGACATGAGCGCAACAGTTCTTTGGTCAGTTGCAGGATACCGCTTGGTCGTTCCTTGCCAGACGCAGCCAACCGGTCTGGAGAACCAAGGGAGCGAACCAGGACCCTAGCCTGGTCCGGAGGTAGCAAAGGGAACTGGGAAAGCCAGTTGCTCCTGGGAAAAGCAAAGATAAACAGTTGCATACCCAGCTGTCTAGGGGGCTGTTGGCTACCGCCGGACCGGCCTGTCTTCGCATAGAATCGGCTTTTTGGATTGTAGCACGAGCGCCCCCTACTAGAAGTGACCAACTGGGTTTCGCCATCTTGAAGGGTGGCTCGGCCGCGAGCGAGGCGAAAAGAAAAGATTTTCTAGAAAAACAGCTGTGCCCCTGGACAATTCAGTGGGGATTGTGTAGAATGATCAATCGTGGTTAAAGCAGATAGGCGTTAGCGATCGCCTGCCAAAAGCCTTAGCCGACCCGGTTGCGAACCATTCGGAACCGACACCAAGCTGGTCAAAAAACCGCCTGCCTCTCGCTGCCTTCCGTTTGTAGGAACCTAGGCATCCTCAAGCAGCCATTTCTGTTTGGGGGATTTTGTACGGGACAAGCTTCTCTCCAAGTTCGGTGAAAGCAAGGATCGTTGCTTCAACCCCCATCGAAGGCGCGAAAGAAAGCAAGATAGAGAAGGAGCCAGTAACTTCTACCCACACCCCGATCGAGCAGCATGCCAAACGAGAAGGCGTTGGGAAAAATCGGTTTGGATACTGAACAGGTAGCTGTTTAAGTCCCCAGCTTGTTGAGATGCACCATCGCGTGTCGGTTGTCAGACAAGCTCAATTACGCCAACCAAAACCACCAGAAGCAGCAAGAGCCTAGCTCTAGGCTGTTTGCTGGCGTGCAAGCACACGTTTTTGCAGCGTTGTCTGGGTGGCTTCCCGAATCATGGCCATGCGCGAGCGCCATGGTGGTTGAGCGAGCCACAACCAGTTGCGAGCATTGCCATTTCGGCTGTAGTGGGTAACAAAGAAGGAGAACCTCGTGTCTATCGGTCTTCTTGGTACAAAACTCGGCATGACCCAGATTTTCGACGAGGAAGGGCGTACCATTCCCGTCACCGTCATCCAAGCGGGTCCTTGCCAAATCACCCAAATCAAAACCCAAGAAAACGATGGCTACGCAGCCATCCAAGTTGGGTATAAAGAAACCAGAGAAAAGTCCCTGACCAGACCAGAACTCGGTCATTTACGCAAATCCGACGCCCCCCCCTTGCGGTACTTGCGTGAATTCCGCGTGGAAGATGCCAGCGAATACGAACTGGGACAAGAACTCAAAGTAGACAACTTCTCCCCAGGACAGTTAGTAGACATCAGCGGCAAACGCATCGGTCGCGGATTTGCCGGCTACCAAAAGCGACACAACTTCCGCCGGGGTTCGCGGACCCACGGTTCCAAAAACTATCGCCTTCCCGGTTCGGTAGGACCCGGAACCGACCCTTCCCGGGTGTACCCAGGCAAACGTATGGCCGGTCGTATGGGCGACGCCCGCATAACCATCCGCAAACTAACTGTCGTCAAGGTCGATCCGGAGCGCAACCTGCTCGTGGTCAAAGGTTCGGTACCTGGCAAATCAGGAAACTTACTCAATATCAGACCCGCCAATCTTGTCGGGGGCAACTCGTAACCAGAACCTTTAAAAATAGCTGTCATCACCAATATAGAAAACAGCACGGACTAACCTAATCACTGGACAAAAATCGACATTCGTGTTGATTGCGTTCGGTTAGTCCAGCCTTGGTCTCGTAGCAGACTC
>NZ_LNDC01000144.1 GCF_001870905.1 Geitlerinema sp. PCC 9228 | reverse complement strand
AGCTTGCTGGTAGTAGGCAATGGCATCTTCCAGATTTTGTGCCTTGTCTCCCTGGATGCGGTACAAGTAGGCATTGCCCAGATTATTTTGAGTCATTGCCCAATCTTGGGGAAAGGCATCGCGGGTATATACTTGCAAAGCTTGCTGGTAGTAGGCAATGGCATGTTCCAGATTTTGTGCCTTGTCTCCCTGGATGCGGTCTTGGTAGGCTAAGCCCAGATTGTTTTGAGTCGTTGCCCATCTGGACGTACCGGCAACATCATGCTGTAAAATCCATTGATATCCAGCAATGGCAATTTCTTGATTGTTAGCAGCATTGCCTAGAGGAAACTCCTGAATTTGAATGCTCAGATTGCCTACATAGGCAATGATGTAATCTTTTTCTTCTGGGTATTCTTCAATTAAGTTATCAGCCAATGCTGTCATTGCTTGCGCAAACTGAAGGTCTAGCAAATGTTGGTTGGCGGTTAGTAGGTCACGAACCTGTTGCAAATCACCTGAACGAATCCTTTGGAATAATGTCCCAAGGAATTGGTTGTAATCATTGCAAGCAGCTGTTTGGTCCGAATTTCCTAATACTTGCTTCAACTCCCCAGCCATTTGCTGTAAGTAGGACGCAATTTGCTCGCTTCCCTCACGAGAGAAAACATCTGCAGCCTGTTCCATTGCCTGTATTAGACCCACATCCAATAAATGCTGGTTGGCTTCTAAAATTTCTGGTTCTTGACCACTAGGACATTCAATTAACTTTTGAATTAATTGCAAATATTCTTGGAGACGTTGTTCGTCTGCCATTTTCTTACCTCCAGATTTCCTTTTATCGACAAACTAACCATCGCAAACTTCAATAGCGCGATAAAACACAAACCATTCCGGCTGTTTCTCCAATTCTTCCCACAACTCACCCAAACGCAAACCATCCCACTCCGGTATCGGTTGCTTAAACCAGGGCAAATCAATAGGATCGTTCAAAACAATCGCTATAAACTCTTCTTTGGATGCGGTTTCAAATTCAATCGTGTTCTCTTCTGCTTCCGGTTGGGGTAACAAAAGCGGATGGCGAGTGATTTGAGGCGTTGGTGCAAAATTCTGCGACGGCGATACCACCAAACCACCATTATCCCCCCAATTCAAAAACAACCAAGGGCGGTGCAGGTATTTTTCTAAATCCACAACCGCTTTATATTCCCGATTTACCGTAATTTTCTGCGGCGGTAGCGGCTGATTGTTCTTTTTCATTCCCCTGGTTCCTAGTTCTGTTACAATTTCCGGCGGTTCAAATCGCAACCACTCCCGATGTTTATTCGCTTTTTCCACCCAGCTTTGCCAAATTTGCTGACCTTGCCACCGGGGAAACTCCGTCTCCCACAGCCAGTCATACACCACCTGCCAAGGGGTTTTCTGTTTTTGCTTTTGACCTCCCTTTTCCGCTTGCAACTGCGACAAATCGATGCCATCTGCTTCCATCGCCTTTCCCCAGTTTTCGCGAATCCTTTTCACAATTTGATGGATGGTTTCGTTAATACTCGTTGGCGACGAGAAACTATCTTCGCCTACTTGCTGTTGAATAGCTTTTGCCACCTGCGTGTGATGTAGCTGGCGATTTTCCGGGTGAAACCGTAGGGAAAACGCATACCGCTGATTGGTTATTGCATTGCCAAACAGTTCCTGGGTTTTGGTTTCTATAAATTTTTCTTGCCAGTAAGTAGTCATGGTTCTCCTCCAATCCTAGTCCATGTTGTCAGAATTAAGCATCAAGCGTGAGTTTCCGACTTTCCCTTACTGTAATTCCCGCAGTTGAAATCGCTAATAAGATTTCCTTAAAAGTTTGCAATAAATAATCGGGGTATCCTTGTAGGGTTGCTTCGCGAAGCGCCCCTACTTCGCGAATCGCCCCTACCAGAGCAATTGGGGAATTCCAGAAAACCATTGTTTTTTTCAGAAATGGTATAAGGAAGTCCATCAGCTTTTGATGCTTTTCTCCACTTTAGCAAAAGAATCAGCCACAGAAACCCCATTTTCCGGATTTTATCCAGATTGATTCATTTGTATCCTTGTTTGATTTGTGTAGATTGCCGATTGATACTTTGTCGAGAGAAATTATTTTCTAACAATTGACATTTCATCTATGCCAAAAGCTAATTTAGCTATAGATAAAGACGCACGAGGTTTTCCATGAAATTACCAACCGATAATTCTAACACAACCACCACCCAGGAACACTCGCCCTGGCAAAGCAAAACCATCGCCAAAATCAACGCATCCCTAGCTGCTTCCCACCAGAAAAAACCACCATTCCCCGGAAAAGACATTCAAATATCCCAACATCTGCCCCATCGGGTGAAACTCATCATTCCCGACAACCCAGCCAGCAACCTACCTGGGCAACTCCAACAATATATCTCCCTCGAATGTGGCGGATATACCAAAAAATTTGGCTGGGGCAGCTACCAAAACCAAGCCGGCGAAATCATCCACGAACCCATTCTAGAAATGACCGTTTGCTGTACCGACGAACAATTGCAGCGCATGTTGCCCCAACTGGAAACCTTCATCGCTGCCATTTTAACCGAACTCGAACAAGAAACCGTTTTCTTCTCCCTCAACGGCGACGCTTTCCTGCTGCAACGCCCTGCCGCCAACGCCACTGCCAATCCCCTCCAAGGGGAAACCGCTGCTTAAATCCGTTTGGAAAATAACTGCCATGTTTGTAGTGGAAATCCCCCTGTAGTTCCCTTTGTGAAGGGAGACAGTAAGAAATCAATTTCGATTTATTTCGGGCTTTCTATAACGGATTTTTCTACGCCCATTGTTTTTAAAAACCAACTGCGAGGTCACTGATGAAATCCTGCAACCAAAAATACTGCCCCTGGGTACAAGACCCGCAAAATCCCCGCCGTTTCGTCTGTCTCAAATGCCATCGGCGTACCAATTTGAATCACACTGACCTGGAATCCGGCATCTGGCTATTTCCCATTATCCTTATCGCCATTGTTCTCGCTGTTGCCACCATGCCAGCCAATTCTACCACCGTTCCCTATCCCCACACCACCGAATTTGGAGAATCTCGCCATGACCAATAAACCTTACTCGCAACGGGATATCGATACCTTGCTGAAAAGCCTAGAAGAGAACCCAAATCATACAGAATTGGTGACGCTTGCCCAAGATTCTACCTTTCCTCGCCGCCAAACTTGGTGGGAAAAAACTGGAAAAGCCATTATCCATACGTTCCTTGCCAAACCCGGCGATTTCTACGGTCGTGCTTTTGTTAGCAAAGATGTGAAAAAACACGCTCTCCTAACCGCAGGCAGCGTTTCTGTCAGTACCGCCTACAACGCTTGCTCGAATTTACCTTTATTTCATTATGCCTTCAAAGGATTGGGCATGGCTTCCACGCCCATCACCATTGCCGCTGCCGTTCTTATTTTAATGGCAACCAACTATTTTGCCACTGCCCTGGCTGCCAAAAAATCCGACAACAAACTCTGGCGGCGGGTTGCTCTCTGTGGTGCCATTTCCCTGCATCTGCTGCAATCCGTTGTTGCTGCCATCAGCATGATTTTACTCCTCGACCAAACCAGCCTCAGCCAAGACAAATCTCAAGAACTCATTCAACAACAAACCCAACGGTTGGAATCGATGCAGGCAATCGACGATCCCGACTACGAACAAGCCAAACAAGAATGTCAGAAGTGGGAAGCCCAGATGGAAAAATATCCCCACCACCACCCCAAATGGGATACCGCCTATACCAAAGCATACGGTACTTGGGCACAACGCGATCGCAATTGGAAAAAAGTACCCACCGAAGACCTACCTGATTGCCGCAAAAAAGAACGCTTGCACCAAAAAGCGATCGCTCCTTACCAACAAGCCAAAGCCGAATGGCAAGCCAAACTGCAAAAACGAGTCCAATCCGGCAACGACGTTCTCTTTTTAAAACGAGAAGTACCGGACTTGTACCAACAACATTTTACCCCAGAAGGAGATTTACGCTCCGGCATCGAAGCCGCCGGTCTCGCCACCATAAAATTTTGGCAAGATTTGCGCCAGTTCAACCTGGGCAACTTGGGATTTCCCTTATTTTTCCTGTGCCTTTCCCTCATCACCAGCGGTTTTGCCTGTTGGATGAGTTGGGCATTTAGCCAGCGTAGCGACGTGCAAAAATCCTTTAACGATAAAGTACAAGCAGAACGCGATCGCTGGTTGCACGAATTATACACCGCCCTGCAACAACGTCAAGAACAAGAAAAACAAGAACTTCTCGCCCCCAACACCATCGATATAGATGCCTACCGCCACGACCCATAAATTTGGGAGGAAACCATGTACCAACCCTCACATTTTCCCCAAAACCAAACCTCTCCCACCCCTGCCAAATCCGCAGAATCTCCCCAAACTGACCCAGAAGCCATTGCCAAACTCGAACGCAAACATGCCTACCAACGACGTTTGCTGCAACTATGGATGCACCACATCAAAGAAACCGGCGAAATTGACCACGCCCCCCTTGCCGACCATCTGGAACAAGTTTTCCAAGTAGAAACCGCCACCCCCAACACCCTGTTGCTGCCAGCAGAAGTTGCCCAACTGCAGGAAAAACTAGAAAGCAGCCGCCAGCTTATTGCCGATGCCACCCATACCATGCAAGACATTCTCGCAGACCTGCAAGCCACCCACGGCGACGGTATGCTTAATCCCAACCGACAGCAGGAATACCAACAAGCCTTCTCTCCCCTATGCCAAGGCATCGAACAAATCCTGGAAATCAGCCAACATCACTTACAAGGAGATACCACCCAAGACCCCATTTCCCAGGAAATTGCCTATAAATTGCACAACGATTTAACCTATTTTCGCCAATATTTGCTCGAACGTGCCTGTTTATCCAGCCTACTTCATCAAAATCCTTCTCCAGCTACCCATCAATTCTACCGCCGCCTACAAACCTACCTTAGCAATATCGATCGCAGTAGCGAACGTTTCGTTTGTTTTCTGCAAGCAATTCTCCAAGACAAAGACGTATCCCGTCGAGATGTGCAAAACCAGTCGCCAACCGAAACAAGGAGTTCCTAACCATGATTGTTCGCTGGTTGAAAAAACAATTACACCGCCAATTTCGCCCTTCCCCCAGCCACCAAAGCCATCATTGCCTGAACAACGAACAGTTCCAAAGCCAATACGCCGCTGGCAAACGGGATTTTAGCCATAAAACGCTGATTGATGTGGATTTGCAAGGGATTCCCCTGCGAGGGATGGATTTTCGCTATGCCGATTTGCGAATGCTACGGGATTTGCACCGGGAAAATATTGATTTGACCCATGCCGATTTAACTGGTGCTATCCTCAGCGGTGTTAATCTCAGCCACTTGGATTTTAGCCATACCATTCTCTGTGATGCGGATTTGGAAGCGACCAATTTCAGCGGTGCCTGTCTGGATGCGGCGAATTTAGCCAATGCCCATTTGCAAAATGCTGAGTTGAAGCAAGCCTACGGTCTGGGGGTGAATTTTTATCGGGGGAATCTACAAGGTGCCAATTTGGAACATGCGGATTTGGGAGAGGCAAATTTCAGCAAAGCGAATCTCCGCGACAGCAATTTGGCTTGGGCGAATCTCAACCGCGCCAATCTCAGCGATGCCAATCTGGCTGGGGCGAATGTTAATTATGCGGATTTGGAGGCTTCCAATCCGGAACAGGCGAGGTTATACAATGCCAGCATTACGGGGGTTCGTTTGCCGTTGGGGGTTTATGTGACGACGAAACGGCGTTCTGCTTTGCAGCGTTTTCAAGGTGGCGAATCGGAAATGGAATCGGGGTAGGCACGGGGGCACTAGGGGGTAGGCACGGGGGCACTACCCCTACCTAGTTCTCTATTTGATTTAGGGGTAGGCACGGGGGCACTACCCCTACCTAGTTCCCTATTTGATGTAGGGGTAGGCACGGGGGCACTACCCCTACCTAGTTCCCTATTTGATGTAGGGGTAGGCACGGGGGCACTCTAGGGGGTAGGCACGGGGGCACTACCCCTACCTAGTTCTCTATTTGATTTAGGGGTAGGCACGGGGGCACTACCCCTACCTAGATCCTACCGATGTCATAACAGTTCAAAAGATACTATCATACCACAAAATGGCTGCAATGTCAAACTTGCTCTCTGTAAACACCCAAAATTTGTGGCACGAGGTTTCGTCTAAAAAAATGCGATCGCGCTTTCGTAAAACGAAATCATGGGACTTTCAGCCATTACCAACCCCCAAAATTTGGAATTTTGACATACTGCGCCCTGATTATGAAATTTTCAAAATCTTACCAAATTGACCCCAAACCACGCAAGTCCGTTTAGCAATTGACAAAATTCTCAATTAACCCCTTGACAAAAAAATCGCCAAATTTCCGGTTTCTATAAAAATATCAAAAGCAACCTGGAGAAAAGGATAAATCCAGCCCAATAATTCCCCGCCAAACCTCATTTCGCTTCCAGATTGCTTCCCTTAGCCACCAGCCAAATTATAAGATAGACGCTGGTTTGAATTGCAAAAATTAACAAATCAGATATTTTGCTTGTCGTTTATCTCCAATTTTGTCAAATTTGGGGACTGGGGAAGCAAAGCTTCGGCTGGTTCGGAGGAATTGGTGGCACGATCGACGAGCCAAGACCCTAGAAAACCGGTGATAACCCCCAGAAGAAAGCCTCCCAAAAGAAAAAATTTGTTTCGATTTGCAAAAGCTAGTAGCGTATGCAGTCGCATTTTGGATCGTTCCGTTTGTGTATATATCGGCAGTAGTCTCTTGTAGCGTATCTATTTTGATTGTATGGGTAAAGCGATCGCTAAATTTTTTTAATCCATGGAGGCGAAATCGTAGGTAAAATCACTGCAAGTATTAGATTGATTCCTTTCCTGGTAATACCATTTCCTTGGCAAACAAGAATATTGGCTAGCGATGGTGCCAAAGGTACCGGTTTTTCAGACCATCGCTTTTTTAGAAAATTTAGATAGATACGCTAGTTTTTCCTAGGATACGCGCCTACAAAAATAGTTTCTGCAGGCAGTTTTGGCAGGATATGATGGGCGTTTTCGGAAGCATCTGTGGAAATCGCGACAATCCAGTAGACGCAAAAACCAATAATAAAACTTACCATGTCCAACCCGAAAAGAAAAAATTTGTTTCGATTTAAGAAAGCGAGTAGCGTACGCAGTTGCATTTTTGCATCGATTTGCGGAAGGTAGCCGTCGGTTGCCAACTTTAGCAGCAAGGCATATCCCCGTCAAGGAATTCTTGGGCTGAAGATTTGGTAGGATATTCTATAGGTAAGGAGCTGGTTTAACGAGTTATTTTCGCTACTGGCAACAATTTCTAACTACTAGCAACACAAGGGGATTGACAATGGGACTGTTAATCGATGGGGTCTGGTACGACCAATGGTACGACACCAAAAGTACGGGGGGACGCTTTGTGCGTCAAGAATCGCAATTTCGCAATTGGATTACTCCCGATGGTAGCCCCGGACCTACTGGGAAAGGTGGCTTTAAAGCCGAACGGGGGCGCTACCATTTGTATGTTTCTTATGCTTGTCCTTGGGCGCATCGAACGCTAATTTTTCGCGCGTTAAAAGGGCTAACCAATGCCATTTCTCTTTCGGTGGTTCACTGGTTTATGGGAGAACAAGGTTGGACGTTTGCGGATGGTCCTGGGGTGATTCCCGATGAAATTAACGGAGCGGACTATTTGCATCAGATTTATACGAAAGTGGACCCCAAATATACAGGACGGGTTACTGTTCCAGTTCTCTGGGATAAGGAGAAAAATACAATTGTCAGCAACGAGTCGGCGGAAATTATTCGCATGTTGAACAGTGCCTTTGATAATTTGGGGGCAACGCCGGGGGATTACTATCCGGCTCCTTTGCGCGATGAGATTGACGAACTCAACGATCGCATTTATCAGACGGTGAACAATGGGGTGTACAAGGCAGGATTTGCTACAACTCAGACGGCGTACGAAGAAGCGGTGAAGCCGTTGTTTGCAACCTTAGATGATTTAGAAAAAACCTTGGAAAAACAACGCTATTTGCTGGGCGATCGGCAGACGGAAGCTGATTGGCGTTTGTTTACTACTTTGCTGCGGTTCGATCCAGTTTATGTGGGACATTTTAAATGCAATTTGCGGCGGTTGGTGGACTATCCCTATCTGTGGGCGTACGTGCGGGACTTGTATCAAACGCCGGGTGTGGCGGATACGGTGAACTGGCAGCACATCAAAGGTCATTACTACCAGAGTCACAAGACCATCAATCCTACCGGTATTGTACCATTGGGTCCGGAAATTGATTTCACCGCCCCCCACCACCGCGATCGCTTGTAGGGAAAAATTCCTAACTCAATCCCAAGGCATCGCGCGCTTCTATGAGTGCCTGGCGGAACTGATAGCTGGCGCGAACGATTTCTCCACGCTGTTCGGTACTGACTTGGCTGTATGGCGTGGCGGCGACGCTGTTCTCGCTAAAGAAAGGTTCGATGGTCTTCATGCAGTTCTGATAGGCAGCATCGACGCGATTGGCGATTTCTTTATCGAGAAGCGAGGCAAAGGGTTTGTATTGACTGTAGATGCCAATCCAATTGCTCTTGTAAATGAGCAAACTCTGCCCCGACCAGGTTTCTTCTTCGCTGGAAATCTTTTTTGCGGGTACTTCGGTGGCGAGGGTAACCATGCCGTCGAAGTTTAAGCTGGCGTTGAAGTTGCTGGGGTCGTTGAGTTTATCGATGAGCGATCGCACGCTGTCTTTTAATCCTTCCGCATAGGGAATGGCAGCTTCTAGGTCGCCATCGCGGTATAAATATCGTTCGACGCGGTGAAAACCGACGAAATCCGACGACATTTCTCCGGCAGCGAAAGAATAAGGTCGCGCATCGATATCCGAGTCTTCCTGTTCGAAACTGGCGGCGAATACTTCAATTTCCTCGTAGGGAGGTCTAGCTTCCACATAGGCTGCTTTGGCTGCTTCTAAATCCCCACTTTTGAGGGTAGCCAGCAAATCTTCCACTAGGGAAAGCTGTTCTTTCGCACGCTGGCGAAAATATTGCAAACCAGTTTCAACTTGTTGGCTGTAGCGATCGCTGGTAACTGCCACGGAAGTTGGTGGGGTGCCAGCTGGTTCTGTTGCCGTGGAAATCTGAGGGATGGAAACGTTCAACAGTCCTACAATTAGGAAAGCTGTGCAACTAAAAATGAAAAAACGTGCAATAGCGTTCATGGTTAAATGCAAACTGTTCTCATCAACTTGCCAATACCATACACGAACGGGCGAGGAAATGGCAATATCTCCCCGCCCCAAATTTGACCCAATTGTCAATTATTGGCTATGCCGTTGTTTTCGTGGCTACCCCGGCGATGTGTGGGTGAACGATGGGGAAAGGAAGCTGAAAATCGTGGTATTCTACTGATTCAAACCCAGCTTTTTGCAGGTAAACCCAAGTCTCGCGGTTGGGGTGGCAGTTGTCGAATAAAGTTTTCCAGATAGGTGCGATCGCATTTTGTACCTTGCGCCCCAAACTCTCATGGCGGTCAGCCACATGTTCCATAAACGTAAACGTACCGCCCGGCTTGAGAACCCGTTGAATTTCCTGCAACGTCGGTTCCAAATCCCCCACCGAACAAAGCACGTGGGTACTCACCACCGCATCCACGCTACCATCGGCAACCGGTAAATGTTCCGCCCCACCTGCATATACTTCCACCGCTTCTATTCCCTGTTCGGTAGCTTCCCGACGCAAATATTGGTGCATGTAGGGATTGGGTTCCACGCCAATCCAGCGAATGTTGTGGGGATAATAAACAAAATTGGCACCAGCCCCCGGTCCAATTTCTAAAACAGTTCCCGACAAACGCCCCAATAGGTCTTTTTTCAGTTCTGCCATATTGGCATGGTGGGGATGCTGGTGCAATTGGATGCTCTCCCCACTGGTTTCGTTGGCTTTCGCCATTCCCCAGGCAAAAAACCGCTTTTGCCACTGCGAAATTCCTGGCATCTTGTTCATCGTTCGATTGAGATGGTGGGCTGTTTCTATGGTAGCGATTTTGCAGAGAAAGAGGGGGGAAGAGGGGGAAGAAATAAGATATGCTTGTAGCTGTTGTTTCGGAGAATTCCCGCACTTCCACCCTCCCATCGCCAATCAGCTTACGCCAAACCAACTAACTTGGCACTCAACTCCCAAAGACGCTCTGCCTTGCGATTGTCGTTGGCTTCGTCGGAAAGTTCCTGTTCGAAGGAGCGACGACCTTTTTTCTGGCGGTTCCCCCAACTCCAGTAAGCCCCGGATTGGTTGTATTCGGGATCGGCAACCACGGCAGCCACCCGCTCTCCTGCCAGTTCTTCCGAAACATATCCCCCAGTAACGTTTTTCTGGAACCAGGGGAAAATCTTTTGGAACAACGAGAAGTGATTGCGGAAAAGGGGACTTTCGGCGACGCAGCCGGGATACAAGGAAGAAAAGACAATCCCCGTAGCATCGTGGTAGCGTCGGTGCAACTCTTTCATGGTGAGAACGTTGCACAGCTTGCTGTCTTTGTAGGCTTTGCCTGGTTTGAAAGGCTTGCCGTTAATCATAGAAACGGGTTCTTGAAAACCTTGTTCCAACCCTTGTAAATCTCCCAAATCCGGCGGGGCAGGAATGGGAATTTTGCCGCCCAGTTCTTTGGGATTGGCAGTAACCGTACCTAAAATCACCAACCGGGGTTCGGGGTTGGGGGAATGTTTCATATCCTCCAGCATTAAATTGCACAGCAGAAAATGCCCCAAATGGTTGGTGGCGACAGTGAGTTCGTAGCCATCCTCGCTGCGTAGCGGCTGTTTGAGCAAAGGCATGTAAACAGCGGCGTTGCAAACCAAAGCATCCAGGGATTTGCCCGTTTCGCGGAACTTGGTGACAAATTGACGAACGCTTTTGAGGGAAGCCAGATCCAAGGGCAAAATGGTATAGCTACCCACGGGCATGCCCACGTCTTGGGCGGCTTGTTCCGCTTTTTCTAAATTGCGGCAAGCCATGACCACATACCAGTCTCCTCGATTTGCCAGGGCTTTGGCGGCTTGCAAGCCGACTCCGGAAGAAGCACCTGTAATGACGACCGTTGATTTCTCTTGTGCCATTCTATCTGCGAAGTCGTTACCACACTACATGAGTATCTACAATACTACTTGTGAGGGAAGATATTAGAAAACGCAATAATTTTTAATATCAAAGATAAATTTCAATGTTGCCAGCGGGCAGCGGCAATGGCTGCTTGCCCCAAGGATAACCCACCGTCGTTGGGAGGAATTTGGTGGTGGGTGAGAACGGGTATCTCCCACCTTTGCAGTTGCTGGCAAACTGCCTCTAGCAACCGTTGGTTTTGCCAAACGCCCCCAGAGAAGGCAACATGGGAAAATTTATAGCGATCGCTGATTTGCCGAATTCCAAAAGCGATCGCCCGGGCCAATCCTACATGAAATTTGGCTGCCATCACCGCAGGCGAGAGACGGATTTGACAATCCGCCAGCAACTCCCACCACATGGGTTGGGGGTCCAAAACCCATTGAGTGGTACGATCGTCTATTGTATACCAACGAAAGCGATAGCCACCGGTCTTCTGCGCCCAATCCCAACTTTGGGCATCGATACAGGCTTCCATTTCCACCGCTGCTTGCCCTTCGTACTGACATACTTCCCGACAAATGCCAATAGCCGCTGCCACCGCATCGAACAAACGCCCCGCCGAAGAAGCCAGAGGGGCGTTAATGCCTTGGCTTGCCATTTGGTCTAAAAGCTGTCGCGGTTGTTTGCCCAAAAATTGCACGATTGCCAAATCCCCGTAGGAACGTTCCCAACCTTCCCAATCCCCAAGGCGGCGTAAATGGGCGTAGGTATTGCGCCAGGGTTGAGACATTGCCTTTTCTCCCCCCAACAGGGGAACCGCCGGCAAGGAAGCCAGCCGCTGAAACCCGTGATAATCCGCCAGCAAAAATTCTCCCCCCCAAAACGTACCGTCGCTGCCGTAACCCAACCCATCCCAAGCCACCCCCAACACCGGCGGTGTATCCACCGGCAAATGATTTTCTGCCATCACCGCCCCAATGTGGGCATGGTGGTGTTGGATGGTATACAAAGGCAATGCATCCGCCGCCGCCCAATCGCGCCCCCACTTGCTGGCTAAATATTCCGGATGTTCGTCTACCGCGATCGCTTGGGGTTGACAGCGAAACAATTGCAAGTACAGTTGTAGCGTATCCCCATATCCCCGCCAGGCAGCAGCATTCTCCAAATCGCCCAAATGCTGGGATAAAATCGCTTTTCCCCCATCCACCAAACAAAACGTACTCTTCAACTCACCCCCCATCGCCAGCAACGGCGGCGTATCCGCCAATCCCGGCGGCAGAGAAATGGGGCTGGGGGCGTAGCCACGGGCGCGTCGCAACACCATGGGGGCATCTTGGAAAACCCGCACCACAGAATCGTCTACCCGGTTGACAATATCGCGGTTGTGTAGTAAGAAAAAATCCGCTTGCGAACTTAATTTCTCCCTCGCTTCTTGATTGTCGATACATTGAGGTTCGTCGGAAATATTGCCACTAGTGAGAACCACTGGCATCTCCAGAGAAGACCAAATGAGATGGTGTAGCGGCGTATAGGGCAGCATCACCCCCAACCTATTTTGCCCGGGGGCGACCGATGGGGCAACTTGACGGTAGCCGTTAGCAGCTAGCAACACAATAGGCGCTGCCGGACTTTGCAACAATTCTTTTTCGCCAGCAGAAAGGCTACAATAGTTGGCAAGCACCTGCAAATCCCGTACCATGAGAGCAAATGGTTTGCGATCGCGTTTTTTGCGCTGGCGTAGCGTTTGTACCGCCCTTTCATTGGTGGCATCGACAGCCAGGTGAAATCCCCCCAACCCTTTCATCGCCACAATGTATCCCTGCTGGATGAGGCGGATGGTAGTGGCTATCGCCTCATCAAATATAATTTCTCCTTGGGCATTTTCCAACCAAATTTGCGGTCCACATACCGGGCAGGCAATGGGTTGAGCGTGGAAACGGCGATTTTCCACATCGTAGTATTCCCGCTGGCAGTCCGCACACATGGGAAAAACCGCCATACTGGTATTAACGCGATCGTAAGGAATGCCTTGAACAATGCTCAGGCGCGGTCCACAGTGAGTACAATTGGTAAATGGATAGCGATACCAGCGGCTATTGGGGTCAAAAGTTTCCTGCAAACAAGCATCGCAGGTGGCAGCATCTCCTGATATAGCAGTCCGTACGCTCGTGGTTTGGCTGCCGGCAATGGTAAAATCATTAAACTCCCTATTGCTGGTATCCGGTTGGCGGTGAATGCGGTCAATTTTTGCCAAAGGGGGCGCATGCCATTGTAACTGCTGCAAAAAGCGATCGATATTCCCCTGGGACCCCCGCACTCGAATCACCACGCCGCTACCATCGTTCCACACTTGCCCCGTCAGGGAACAAGCTTTGGCGAAGCGATACACCGTCGGGCGAAACCCTACTCCCTGTACCGTACCAAAAATACGAATTTCTTCCGCTGCCATTAGCCCAATCTTTATCCTGCATCCGCCTGTACCGGTATGATAAAAGAAAACGTACTACCCTCGCCAAGGGTACTGTCCGCCCAAATGCGCCCCCCGTGGGCAGCGATAATTTGCCGGCAAATGGTCAATCCCAACCCCGTACCCCCCTTTTGACGGGAATCGGAGGCATCCACCTGTTGGAAGGGTTCAAAAATGGTTTCCAGCTTTTTGGGGGGAATGCCAGCTCCTTGGTCTTCCACTTGAAAGCAAACCTCTCCTACCGCCTTCTTGTTTTCATGAGGCATGGCGAAACTGCGCAACCAAACTGTGGTTCCCGCTTCGGAAAATTTAATGGCGTTGCTGAGTAAGTTGGTCAGTACTTGCTGCAAAAGGTCGCAGTCTGCATGGATAGATAGTTCCTCGCTGGCTTCCACTTCCAATGTGATACCGGCGGTTTCTGCCATGCCGCGCATGGTATCCGCTGCTTGCTCCAGCAAATCCCGGATCGAAAAACAACTGGTTTGAATTTGAATGTGCCTGGATTCCAATCGCTGTATGTCTAAGATATCGTTAATCAGCCGCGTTAGGCGTTCGGTGTTGCGCAAGGCAATATTTACCATTTGGTATCCTTTCTGGGATAAATCGCCTAACTTACCAGTGGTAAGTAACCCCAATGCCCCGCGCATGGAGGTTAGGGGAGTCCGCAATTCGTGGCTGACAATAGAAATAAATTCGTTTTTCATGCGTTCGATGGCTTTGCGTTCGGTGATGTCTTGAAAAGTTAGCACGCCCCCCAGCCACACGCCTTCTTCGTATATAGGATTATAAACATATTCCACGGGAAATTGCGATCCGTTGCGGCGACGAAATATGCCTTCGGTGATGCCAATGGCATTGATAAATTGGTCCGGTTGAAAATTGGGTATGGGGTGGAGTACTGTTTCTGAAGTGGCGTGCCAGCCAGGCGTATCGCTATGGTCGGGAAATTCAGACACCAACAGGTCTGCTAGGGTCAGCCCCATCAAATCTTGCACGTCACCATCCAACATGCGGGCAGCAGCGGGGTTGACGAAGGTAATATTTCCTTTGATATTAATCCCACAAATCCCTTCTCCGGCAGCTTTTAGAATCAGCTCTTGTTGGTGGCGCAATCTTTGTAGGGATTCTTCTGCTTGCTTTTGGGCGGTAATATCCTGGGCAGCGCCATAAATGAGTAAGGGAATGTGCTGCCGTTGCTGGGGATTTTTGTAGTAACTGGCGTCAATAACTGGACGGGTATAGTCGCGCATCCAGTGGATTTGACCGTTTTTGGCAATGATGCGATATTCGCTGATATCCGATTGACCCGATCGCAAAATTTGCAAGCGCTGGCGCACGATCGCGCGGTCTTCTGGATGGATGACGAGCAAAAATTTATTGACGTGGGAAAAGGTCGTGGGCGTGTAACCGGTAATGCGGGCAAAGGCATTGGTAATCCATTCCAAGGCTATTGTGCCATCATCCCACAGACGGATGGCATAGCTATAGTCGGATGTGAGTTCGGAAACTAAGCGGTAGCGCTGTTCGCTGAGGATAAGCTGCCTTTGGTTTTCTCGAAATTGTTCTTCGGCTTGCTTGCGATCGCTAATGTCTTCGCTGACCCCAGCAATGCGATACACCTGACCTTGCTGGTCAAAAACTGGAAAACTTCGGGTCAATATCCAGCGAATTTCTCCGTTAGGACGCACAATCCGATATTCGCAGCTGCTAGCCTTTCCCTGGTAGTTTTTGCGCCAAATACTATCCCAAATCTGGCGATCGCTGGAATGAATGGTGTTTTCCCAAAGTTGGGCATTGGCGTATATACTCTGTTGCGATCGCTGCCAAACTTTCTCGAAAGCCGGACTGATATACAGAAACTCCCCCTGCCGGCAAGAAAACAGCCAGAAAACCCCCTCAATGTGTTCCGCCAGCTGCCGAAACCGTTCTTCGCTCTCCTGTAGGGCAGCCTCTGCTTGGCGACGTTCGGTAATATCCCGCAGGGAAAGAATGTACGCCGGTTCGCCACTCCAGGAAGACTGGGCAATTTTGACCTCGCTAATGCGTACTTTGTTTTCCCCAAGGTTATCGCCAGGTAGGGGGATTTCCAGTTCCACCACCGTATCCCCGTTGGGCAACCCGAGTTCCCAATCCCAAAGCTCCTCCCGGGAGAAATGAAACAATTGCTGGGCGGCGGGATTGAGAAAGCGAATTTTGCGTTGCTGGTCCACGATGACGATGCCATCGGAAGTGTTGTTTAAAATTGTATGCAGCCGGGCTTCGCTGTCGGCAAGCTGATTTAACTGGATTTCTACCAGTTTGTGTACGGTGATATTTTGGGCAATGCCTAAAATTTGCCGGGGTTCCCCTTGCCGTTGGCGCTGCAAAATAACTTCCCGCGATCGCAACCAACGGGTTTGACCGGTGATGGTTTGCAGTCGAAATTCTCTTTCCACCACTTCCCCATCCGCTACTTGCGAAAAGCGATCGCGGTACGCCTGCCAGTTATGGCGATCGCCTGGATGCATGTTTTCTGGGAAAAACTGGATGCCCAGTTCGTATACCCGATCGGCGGAATATCCCAAAATTCCCTCGATCTGCTGGTTGGCGTAAATTGTGCAACCGGTGGGCAAATCGAAGATATAAATCATATCTGGGGAGGTATCGGCAATTTTTTGGAATAGCTGCTGGCTTTGTTGGAGGTGTACCTGTGCTTGCTTTTGGGAAGTAATATCTTCAATTAAGGCATAGTACCCTTGCACGCGATCGCTATCTCCCCAGTCGGGAATCAGAATTCCCCGAATTTGCCGTTCCCCTCCAGGAAAATAAGCAATCTGGTCCTCGTAGGTGACTTCTTCCCCTGCTAGAACTCGTTCTACATATTGGCGGACTTGTTCGTAGGCGGTGGCGCCAATGACATCCCGCAGATGCCGACCTTGAATTTCTTCGCAGGAAAGGTGAAACCAGCGTTCGTAGGTTTGATTGGTATAAATATATCTCTGTTGGGTGTCAACATAACTAATGCAAACTGGCAGAACATCGGCGATTTCGCGAATATTTTGACATTTTTGGCTGATTTTAAGATCGCATTTGGCAATTTCTTCCCAAACCAGCAAAAGCTGGTCGCTGCGATCGCAATTGGTTATCCAACGACATCGGGTTTTTGCCCAAAAACTTCTGCCATCGGATGCGAGAACCTGCACTTCGCCGTCCAAATCGACCACATTGGTTCTCCCTTCCACCGGTGACAGTGGCAAACTGGCCGCCCATCGATCGCGATCGCCAGCCGCCACCAAAGAAAAAATCGAGCAGCCCACCAAATCCGCCGTATCGGCATAGCCCAAGCGATCGCATGCGTAAGCATTCGCTGCTCGAATGGTTCCCGCAGTGTCGAGAACCAAACCAATACAGGGCAAATTATGAAAAAAATCGTTCTGGGAAGACAACAAATCCTCACACCATCCAAATCAGCCAAACCAATGAGACGGAACGTAGCTTGCATCTGGTTCGGGTTCGGGGGCGTACCGTTCGATCCAATCTTCGTGGGTACGCAACAGATAGGAAATACCGCGACGAATCAGGGTTTCCACGTATTTTTGCTCTTCCGGCGAGAACAGGCAATGGTATTGCACCGCCAATTTTTGCGGGTTTTCCGTGGTAATGTGGCGATTGGGAATGTAGCTAAGGACATACGCAACCAAGCGATCGCGCAAACGCGGATTGGCAAAAACATCCCGATAAGGGTATTCCGGATAAGTCTGCAAGATTTCCTCCACTTTGGCATTGACCCCAAACCAGGTCACATTGACAGTTTTTTCTAACATGACATAACTCCTTTTTTTATTTATGCAACAGCAAAGAACCGGACAAACCAGTAGTTTCTTTGAAACTCTCACGAATTCTATTTGTGAGATTCTCGCTTCATTGGATGTGCCTGTGAAGAGATTCGCTATGAACTCGTCCATCCCCGGCAACATTCCCCTCAACGAGCATTTTTCCGCCTTGTGGTGGACATACTTGCGACACCTCGATTCCAAACCACTTGTGCTGCTGCCACATCTCGATGGATTTTATAGCTGCAGTGGGGGCAGGAATGAGTCTTTGAGAAAGCGGCTTTTTCCCCGTATGGACACCACAATGGGGACAAATTTGACTGGTCTGTTTGGCCTCTACTGCAGGCTTCATATTTACCACGCTTGAAACAGACCCAAGACAAAATGGACTTGTGCTGAGCTACGCCGAAGCATAGAAACTCGCCCCAAGCTGCATCGAGACCAAATCTCGCTAACTGACCTCGCCCCAGCGCTTTCAAATTCAACGCCTCGGCAAGAATGCTGTCAGCTTGGTTGCACAAATAGTGAGCCCACTTCCAGAAAAAGTCTTTTCGAGATTTGGTTACATGTTCGTACAATTTGGCGACAGGCGTTGACAGGGGATTTTCGGGATTTGACCCCATCTTGGCGTTCTCTCAGCCCATCATTGCCAACTTGCCGACAGATTTCCCACCACGACTCCATC
>NZ_LNDC01000143.1 GCF_001870905.1 Geitlerinema sp. PCC 9228 | reverse complement strand
TCAAAAACCTGTATTGGTCGTCAGCATTTCCTTTTTGCAGAATGCGACGGTTGTTCCCACCAAAGCCTTCTTCAAAATAGATATTCGCTTCAACGGTTATCTCGTCTGTGACATTCAGTTGCTCTTGGTGGGGAACCTTGACGTAATTATCCTTACCATCAAATGTCACAACTGTATGGTCAGCATCTAGTTGGTACCCAGTATTGCTAGCAAGACGAACTTCAAAGGTTTCTTCACCTTCGGCAATTTGATCTTCTTCAATATTGAGGCGGATTGTTCCTGTTTGTTCTCCTTTTGCAATTTCCACCACGGAGAACTGTTCGTAGTAGTCAATCCCTTGTTGGGTTCCCACAAATGCATCTAAATCGCGATCGCCATCCAAGCTGACAAAAGCAGGAGCTGCGTTCGCTCGTTCGTCGGACGGTTCCAGAATGGTAGAAGATGAAAATTCTGAGTATTCGTTGCCATTAGCAGAAAACAGCTTCACCGAGCCGTCTTCTTGCCCCACCAAGATATCGAAATCGCCGTCTTGGTTCCAATCAACAACGTAAGGGCTACTGTTTGAACCAACTTGGATGTCAGCAATGGGATGGTTGGTTTGTTCTTGAAAACCGTTTTCTGTGTTTTGATAGTAGTTTAGGGAATTGCCCTGAGAGCCGACAATTAGGTCTAAATCCCCATCTTTATCTTGATCGAAATCAACTAGGAAAGGATGGGCATTGCTACCTACATTAATTTCTGTGATTGGTTTGGAAGGTTGGAAACGTAGATTGTTGGGAGTTCCTGTATTTATATAAGAGAAAAGATTGCCATCTGAAGTGCCTATAATCAGATCGGCTTTTCCATCAGCATTTAAGTCTCCAAATGTGGGGACTGCTCCTGAAAGGGTTATGTTGCTGAAGGGATTGTTGCTTCCCGTTCGGAGTTGAAACTTGGGCAGGCTGGCACTTCCCACATTTTCGTAATATTGGATACCCGCTTGCGAGCCAACAACGGCATCTAAATCACCATCTTCATCGAGATCGACAAAGGCAGGTTTGGCATTTTCGCCTATATTTTCAATGCCATCAAAGGGACTGTTAAAACGCTTGGTTTCGTTGGGACCAAATTGCTCGATGAGGGTGCTCTGTCCTGGCTGGATTTGATAATCGCGACCGCTGGTGGTTTTGTTGTCACTCGTGTAGAAGGAAACTTGGATATCTTCGGTAGCTGGTTTGGAAAGGGTGATTGGGATTTCCGCCGTTTTTCCATCTTCTGCTACTGTGATGCTATTGCCGATGGAGGCTACTGGTAAGTTGCCATCGGCTTCCTTTCCTGGTTCGGAAACTTCTAATTCTTGGTCGTCATCGATGTTTTGAATAGGAATGAATACGGATTGGCTTTGGTAATCGCGATCGCCACTTTGTTCTACCTCTGCTTTTAACCTGTAACTTATATTGCCGTCTCCGTCGGCATCATCAACTCCCGTAACAGTGACCGGTTGATAAACATCCCAGTTTTCAGGTGTAAAAGTGAGTTGCTCGGTGCTTAGTTTGGTTTCCGTTGAATCGATATTTTGGAAGCGAACTGTGACGTTGCCTGTGGGTTGGGTATACAGACGGACGCCAAAGGAAGCTTGATTGCTAACATTAGGCAGTTGAATGTCTACAGCTCGATCGTTTTCTTGAATACTGAGATTGTTGTTGTTAATGGTGAAGCCAATATTTCCTTGTTCTTTCAGATTGGCTTGTAGCAAAGTGACATCATCCGGTAAGCTATCTGCTTCTGCCGGCGTGATGGTAATGGTTCCAGCATCAATATCCTCTTGCTTCAGCGTCACCTCGCCAAGTAGATTCCCTTTTACATCCCTTAATTCAACTATGTCCCCTACACTGGGATAAGGTTCGCTGGTATTCACCGATACGAGATTGCTGCTGTAGCTATATTCTTGGTTTCCTTGTTCGTCTGTGACTGGATTGCCTTGTTTGTCGGTGACGGGTTGAGCATTAACAACTTGAAGACCTGCCTGGTCATCGTCCAGGATTTTCATCGTGGCTTCGGCATTGTCTCCATTGTTTAAAGTTACAGTAATTTCTTCGTCAGATTCTGGGGTTTCATCGGCAATGGGAAGAACGGGAACAACGCCTCTGGTTTCTCCTTCGGGAATAGTTAAGGTTCCTATTTTTGTATGGGAAGCTCCATTTTGCAGTTCTCCCGCGTTCTTGTTGTTCGTGCGATCGACAACCAAGCGATCGCTGGTTACATTACCTGGATAGTAGGCTACCAACCCATTTTCATTGCCATCGAGAGAACGATCTGTGTTTGTTTGAATTTCCTCTTGAGTGCGGGCAGTATTCCAAATCCGAATTTCATGCAGTTTTCCTTTCCAGAAATCTCCTTGTGGAGCTTCTGCATTTTTGGTACCGATATACAGAGGATCGCTGGTTGTACCAATGGTGGAATT
>NZ_LNDC01000142.1 GCF_001870905.1 Geitlerinema sp. PCC 9228 | reverse complement strand
ACTGGTGGCAATTCCCTGTTCCAAATCGCCGGTGACATCCGACATGGCGGTTAAAAATAGATTGCCAAAACTGTGCCCTTCCAAGCCTTTGCCGTTGCGAAACCGGTATTGAAACAACTCCGTCAGCAATTTTTCTTCATCTGCTAAAGCTGCAATGCAGTTGCGCAAATCGCCAGGCGGTAATACGCCCATTTCCCGACGCAAGCGACCGGAAGACCCGCCGTCGTCAGCTACGGTTACTACAGCAGTAATATGGGCGCTATACTGTTTGAGTCCCCGCAGCAAGGTGGAAAGACCGGTTCCCCCACCGATAGCGACAATTTTCGGACCTTTGTGCAGGCGGCGGTGAGTTAGCAGCATGTCTACCAATTCTTCATCGCCGTCGGGATGCAAGACTTCGGTGATGGAACCAAAGGTACGGGTTTGCCCCCAAAAAACCAGCAGCAATCCCAGAATCATGGCTATCGGACCGCTGACGTAGCTGGGAATGACGGAGGTGATTTGGGCTAAAACGGTTTCTACAAACTGGATGATGTGAAAGATTGGTGTTAAATTGACCCAAATGGCAATTCCCAAACTGGTCAGCAAGACTCCCGCAGCACTGACGAGCAACCAACGCTTTACGAACAAGCCGGGCAGCAGCCATTTCAACCATCCTCCGAAGCGATGTTGGTGAAAGTTATTTTGTCGTAAGCTGCGAAAAGCCTTTTTGAAAATATGGAGGGACATAAGCGGCCATGCTTAGTAATTAGCGATAAATTTCCATTTCTGAGCCTCAATGTAGGGGAATTGCTCAAAAAATACAAGTCTGATTTTTCCACTGCTATTTTTTTCCGGATTGTTTGTCTGTGGAACCGTAAATTTTAGCTAGAATTCTGAATAAGGGTAGCGACAGGTGAAAGCGATTTTTGTTCCATATCTTTGGCGATCGCGTTTTTGATCTGTTGTGCCAGATATAAAAAGTGCATTTTCGTGGTCGGCTAGCGATCGCGTTTTTCCGTCTATTGGTAAAGAGGTCGATCGCGTTTTGGTGGTCGGCTGGCGATCGCGTTCTTGATCTGTTGTGCAAGGTATAAAGAGCGCGTTCGATCGATTTTGCTAGATAACGTCGCGTTTTAGTAGATTGGCAACTGCGTTTCTCTGTATGTTTGGGCAAGCTTTTTGATGGAATGGTGTGGCGAAAACACATTTTTAGATGAAAGCCAATACAATTGCTGAGTTTGCCTTTGTTTATGCTAAACTAGCGGCGATCGATATTGTGTATGCAACTGCTGAAGGATTAGCAACCGATGGCCATAGAACGCTACGTACCCTCTCTAGGTGGAGAAATTCGCTACGAACATTTACATCGATACGCGCTGGCGCGAGAGCTGGTGTGCGGAAAGTCGGTGTTGGATTTGGGTTGTGGAGAAGGCTACGGTGCGGCGCTACTGGCACAGGTGGCAGAGTCGGTGGTGGGTGTGGATATCGATCGCGAGTGCGTGACGCAGGCGGCACAGAAATATGGCGATGGTGGCAATGTAGAGTTTTTGGTGGGGGCTTGCGATGCCATTCCGTTGCCGGGGGAATCGGTGGATGTGGTGACTTGTTTTGAAACCATCGAGCATCACGAACAGCATGAGGAAATGATGCGGGAGGTAAAGCGGATTCTCAAGCCGGGAGGCAAGTTGGTGGTGTCGTCGCCGAATCCGGTGGTGTATACAGAAAAGGCGGAATCTAGCAATCCGTTTCACGTGAAGGAATTGTACGACTATCAGTTGTTGAGTTTGCTGAATCGCTATTTTCAGCAGGTGAAGTTGTACGGTCAGCGGTTGGCGACAGGGTCATTTGTGTTTCCCATGCGCCACAGCCAGCAGCAAGATTGGTTGGCGTATACGGGAGAGGATATGCAGGTACGCCGTCAGGTTTGCGAGTTGGAAGAACCGAAGTATTTTTTGGCGGTGGCTGCGGATGTAGAGTTAGCAGAAGTGGGCATTGGTTCGCTGTATGTGGACGGTCAAGACGATTTGTTGGCGGATTTGAGGCAGCAGTTGCAGGCGTTGCAAGCCAATCCTTCTCAACAAGAGTGGGAAAGTTCTCAGGCAGAGTTGGAACGGGTGCGTCAGGAGTTGCAAGAAACCAAATCGCAGCTGGAGAAGGTACAGCAGGAACGCCAGCAAGAGCAGGAAGAATGTAAACAGGTCAAGTCGGAACTGAACGAGACGCGGGAGAAGTTGGAGGAGTGGGAGTTTAAGCTTGATGGGGTACAAGGAGATTTGGCAGATACCTACGTACAGTTGCAAGAGAAGCAGCAAGAGGTAGAGAAGGTACGTTCCGAGGTGCAAGAAAAGCAGCAGCAGTGGGAAAAATCGCAGGAACAGCTACAGCAAGAGCAGCAAAAGCGCCAGCAGGTACAACAGGAGTTGGAGGAGTCGCAGCAGGAGTTACAGCAAGAGCAACAGCAGCGTTCCCAGGTGCAAAAACAGTTGGAAGAATCGCAACAGAACGAACAACAGATTCGTAAAGAACTACAGCAACTAGAAACAGAACGCGATCGCGTGCAAGAACAACTACAGCAATCCCAGCAACAGTACCAACAACTAGAAACGGAACGCGATCGCCTGCAAGAACAACTACAGCAATCCCAGCAGCAGT
>NZ_LNDC01000141.1 GCF_001870905.1 Geitlerinema sp. PCC 9228 | reverse complement strand
GCGTATCAACTGCGCTAAGAGGCATCCTAGTACGGGGCCATCCCGGCATACATATTCGTCACTACGGTTTTAAGCAGCAAGCCCATATCACTGCCAACAAGGGCAGGATGCTGAGCGTATCGAACTGACTTAGTGTTGAAAAGACAGAAGTAGTCCCAATGGCGACAAAAATCGCTTGAGGTGAGTAGGGGCGCTTTGACTCGTTCCACCCGGATTCACTTCTGGGTGCCAGTCCAAAAGAAAAGCGTAGCGATGCGGCTTCAGTCCATCGCGTAGTATCCCTTGGGAATCCCCTACTCTTGAGAGAGGGGAACAGTTAATGTCACCAAATAGGCCCCAGAAAGTTCGCCATAAGAATGTTCGCCGGCGGCGTTGGGCCATCGCGATCGCCCGCCGATGGATCGTTTTCGTTTGGATTTTAATATTGGCAAACTTTCATGACTTCTAATCCGCAAAGCCGGGATTCTGTAAATTCTTCCCATCCTGCTACATCTCCCACCGATAGCAGCCAACCCAGCAAACCCCTGGCGATGGTAGAAACAGCGTTTCTCGCCAGTACGGCTAGTTTGATTTGGCTGATTAACTACTATTTTCCCCCAGGTCCGCTGTTGCGCATCTTTTTTCCCACCCCCATTGCCCTGGTTTATTTGCGTTGGGGGGCCAGGGCAGCTTGGATGGCAGCGTTTGTCTCCGGTTTGCTACTTTCAGTGTTAATGGGACCGCCCCGCAGTATTTTATTTTTTATTCCCTACGGTCTGATGGGCATTTTGCTGGGATATTGCTGGCGGCGGCGGCTTTCCTGGTGGGTTTCTATTGGGTTGGGCACCACGATCGGTACCCTGGGGGTCTTTTTCCGCATTGCTGTAGTTTCCCTGCTGTTAGGGGAAGATTTGTGGATTTACTTAATTAACCAAATTACGAATTTCTTAAATTGGATTTTAGATCGATTGGGCTGGTTGCTGCAGCCGAGTACAACCCTCATTGAAGCGTTGGCGGTGGTAACGGTTGTGGTTAATAGTATTGTCTATTTGTTTGTGGTTCACTTAGCAGCTTTATTTTTGCTCAATCGCTTGGGAAATCCCATTTCTGCCCCGCCAGTTTGGGTACAAATTTTGTTGGATTACGACACCGAAGATGATTCGGCAGAGACTTCTTCATCAGAAGAGGTTACGGAAGATTTTTGAGGTTCCGGCAAAGGATGGGTGCAAAAAGCATATTCTTCAACAATGCGATCGCCGAGGAGATGTTCTTGGATAATGCGTTCGATGACTTCGGGAGTTGCTGCCCGATACCATACCCCATCGGGATAAACCACCATAATCGGTCCGTCGGTACACACGCGCAAGCAGTTGGCTTTGGTACGGAAAATACAGGGACTTTCTTCGCTTGTAGGTTGGTCTAGCTGCAGTTCTTGCAGGCGTTTTTTTAGGTATTTCCAAGCTTGCAATCCCGTTGCGTAGGAACAGCAGTTGGGTTGGCTTTGGTCGGCACACAGAAACACGTGTCGCTGGATTTGCGATAGACCCAACTTGCGCACGCACGCTGATAACGAGGGACCTTCACATTTTGGTTCCTGCGGTTGTGAGGTGGGGGAGGGTTGCTCGCGATCGCTCATGGATACTTCTCCAACTGCCAGGTCAATCCACAAATTATTGCTGTTTAAAATAGCACAAATCCCAACCGGAAAAGAACCCCAGCCAAACCAGGGAAAAACTACGGCTGGGCGAGTTCGGGAAACCGTACTGTCAAAAAAGTTGCTATTCTCTTCAACCTCAGCTACATTAGCACTCAGAGGAAGGGAGTGCTAATTTCCCAGCTCAAGTCCCCAAACCATAGGATTTCAAGCTGTTTTTGCCAGGGAACTTAGCACTCTCCAGGCACATCTCACGCAAGCAAAACAGGAGAGCAAGGAATGGCTGCAGTTTCTCTAAGTGTATCTAGCGTTCAACCCTTGGGCGATCGCGTCTTTATCAAAGTAAGCCAATCAGAAGAAAAAACCGCCGGAGGTATTTTACTACCCGACACCGCCAAAGAAAAACCACAAATCGGCGAAGTAGCCGCTGTTGGTTCCGGCAAACGCAACGACGACGGTAGCCGGCAGCCCATGGAAGTGAAAGTAGGCGATAAAATTCTCTACTCCAAATACGCAGGCACCGAAGTCAAACTGGGCGACGAAGACTACGTATTGCTCGCCGAAAGAGATATTTTAGCGGTTGTTTCCTAATTGCCCCTACCCAACAGCAAGGTTTTTCCATCTCCCAGCCGCATACAACCGAGCGGGCTATAAAATTTCACCCCTACATCCTTACGGAGGAACGCTTCGATGGCCAAACAAATCATTTATAACGAAGATGCTCGCCGCGCCCTAGAACGGGGCATGGACTTGCTAGCCGAATCCGTCGCCGTCACCTTGGGTCCAAAAGGACGCAACGTGGTGCTGGAAAAAAAATTCGGTGCCCCGCAAATCGTCAACGACGGCGTCACCATCGCCAAAGAAATCGAACTGGAAGACCACATTGAAAACACCGGCGTCTCCCTGATTCGCCAAGCCGCTTCCAAAACC